>JABEVH010000190.1 GCA_013043915.1 Pseudomonadales bacterium | reverse complement strand
CGGGGTCTAGAGGAAGGAAGATCTTCCTCTAGACCCCGTGTCTGCTCCTGTTACCCAGGCTACTACTGTCCCAGCCCCTGCTGCGCCATCTTCCTCCAGCGCAGATATGGCGGAAAGAAACTGGAAAAAAATGCAGGACCTGGAAGATCAGATACGCCAATTGCGTGGTCAGCTTGAAGAGCAACAGCATACGCTTGATTTGTTGCGAGCCCAGCTCAAGACTCAATATGCCAATATGGACCAACGTCTTTCAGCTACAGATGCTCGAGTCGCTCAACTGGTCACGGCGCAAGCAGCAGCCAATGCTACTACGGCGGCAGCACCTGCTGGAACAGCAGCCCCTACCGCCACGCCTAATCCAGACGGCTCAACACCTGTTGATACGGAAAAAGCTGCCTACCTAGCGGCTTATCAGGTCTACCGCAAACAAGGACCCGATGCTGCCATTCCACAGATGTTAGCTTTTGTCCACCAGTACCCGCAAAGTGTATTCCTGCCACATGCCGACTATTGGTTAGGTGAATTTTACCTAAACCAGCAAACTCCAGACTTAAAACGAGCTACTTCCTACTTTCAGACGGTGATACAGCAGTTTCCCAAACACAGCAAAGCATCAGCTGCTCTGTATAACTTAGCCATGATTCAGGATAAGCAGAACAAGATTAAGACAGCCCGCGCCAGCTTAAAAACCCTGCTTAAGCAATACCCGGACAGCCCCGAGGCCAAACCCGCACAGTCATGGTTAGACAACGAGGCCAAGCATAAAAAAGCTAAACATGCCCCGGACAGTCATCAACAAGACCCATCCTTTGTCAAAAATGTTAAAAAATCGCTGGATGACCTTAATCAGGATGCGCCCAACCCGTGAATACACTGCGTGTTCATGAAATCTTTTACTCTCTGCAGGGTGAGGCGCGTTCCTCGGGTAGACCCACGGTTTTTGTTCGCCTGACGGGTTGTCCGCTGCGCTGTGTCTGGTGTGACACCGCCTATGCTTTCAGCGGAGGGCAGCTCATGGAATACGCAGCCATTGTGGAGCAGATCCAGCGTCATAAAACCCCTTGGGTATGTCTTACTGGTGGAGAACCTCTGGCCCAGCCTGGATGCCTGGATCTGCTCACCCAGCTTTGCGATCTTAATTATCAGGTCAGCCTGGAAACCAGCGGCGCATTATCCATCGCTGATGTGGATTGCCGTGTGAGCCGCGTCATGGACCTTAAAGCGCCAGACTCCGGCGAAGCACATCGTAACCTGACCTCCAATATCCCCTTGCTTACCCCGCACGATCAAATCAAATTTGTCATAGCATCAAGGCGCGACTTTGATTGGGCACTGGAGCAATGTGAGGCCTATCAGCTTTTTGACCGCGTCAGTGATGTCTGGGCTTCACCGGTACACGATCAGCTTGATGCTCGTGAACTGGCTGATTGGGTACTGGCAAGCCACCGCCCTTGGCGCATGCAACTACAATTGCATAAAATTCTCTGGAATAACGAACCTGGGCGTTAACCCTATGAATACTCCTGATCACGCAATTATTTTACTCTCTGGCGGCATGGATTCGGCGACTTGTTTAGGCATAGCTCAAGCCGAGGGCTTAATCTGTCACACCTTGGCATTTGACTATGGCCAACGTCACCGTTATGAGCTACAGGCATCAGCTGAACTCTCTATACACTTAGGTGCAGTGGACCATCGTGTGATCCACCTGGATGTTAGTCCATTTGCAGGATCAGCTCTGACCGACTCCACGGTAGCCATCCCTGAACAAACAGGTAGCGCCGCAATCCCTGCGACCTATGTCCCTGCCCGCAATACTGTGTTTTTAGCCATGGCACTCGGCTATGCCGAAGTACGGGGAGCTAACCAGATCTTGATCGGCGTTAATGCCGTAGACTACTCCGGCTACCCGGACTGTCGTCCTGCCTTTATTGAGGCTTTTGGCAAGCTGGCTGCCTTGGCCACTCGATCAGGAGTCGAGGGCCACCCTATACAATTGAGAGCCCCTCTGCAGCATCTAAGCAAAGCTGATATTGTCCACCGTGGGCTGAGTCTGGGTATAGATTTTCGCCAAACCGTATCTTGTTATCAGGCTGATGATCAAGGACGTGCCTGTGGCCGTTGCGATGCCTGTCGCCTTCGTCGTCAGGGTTTTATGGAAGCAGGCGTTGATGATTCAACTAATTATATTTAATTTCAATATATTAAACGACAAACTTAATAAGTTTTTTATGTTTGAATAAAGGCCGCCCCTCAAGGACGGAGTTTCATTCGTCATGGGATAAATCTCTAATTTTACAGATGCCAAGGTCATTGCTACACTGGCAACACTTTGCCGCAGGAAGGTTTAAATGGAACATTATCTGGTGATTTCCGCCTTAGGCGAAGATAGAACCGGCATTGTCGATGAACTGGCTAAAGCCGCGTCAGAAGCTCGCTGCAATATCGCAGATAGCCGTATGGTCGTCATGGGACTGGAATTTGCCATCGTGATGATGTTAAGTGGCACATGGGATGCCATAGCCAAGCTGGAAGCACAACTTCCCGCCCTTGGCCGCAAGCTGGAACTGACGCTTTCCAGCAAACGCACTCAGCTACGCCCGGCACAAAAAGAAGCCCTGCCCTATCATGTGCATGTGATTGCTCTGGATAACCCAGGCATCGTACATGAAATTGCCAATTTTTTTGCTAGCCAAGGCATCAATATTGAAGCGATGGAGACCAGCACGTACGCGGCTCCTCATACGGGTTCGCAGATGTTTGCTCTGGGCATGACAGTTAATGTGCCCGGACGGATACATATTGCCAGTTTACGCGAATCTTTTATGGTATTTTGTGATGATCGTAACTTGGATGCCATGATCGAACCCTTTAAAGCCTGAAGTCCACGGAGGACTCTGTTTATGACCGTCCTAATCGGAGAAACTGTACCCGAGTTCAGACTGCCTGCAACCGACAATAAGCATGTTCTTCTTTCGGCCTTGCGTGGTTATCCGATCGTCATCTATTTTTATCCCAAAGATGACACTCCTGGCTGCACCCTCGAAGCCAATGAATTTAAAGAGTCTTACCCGGAGTTCAAAGCTGAGCGTTGTGTTTTACTGGGAGTCTCACGAGACAGTTTGAGTTCTCATGAAAAGTTTTGTGAAAAGTTCAACCTGCCCTTTCCCCTCATCAGTGACACGGATGGCGAACTGTGCATGTTGTTCGACGTCATTAAAACAAAAATGATGTACGGGAGAGAAACCCAGGGCATAGAACGCAGTACCTTTCTTATCGACAGTCACGGGATACTGCGCCAGGAATGGCGCAAGGTCAAAGCCGAGGGTCATGCCGAGCAAGTATTGTTTGCTGTTCAATCTTTAAACCGCAGTAGCGCAGCTAAGCATTAAGAGGCCTTAGCTCGGGTTGCGGTAACAGTAATTGGTGGCCTCAACATAACCATCAATGCTACCGCAATCAAAGCGGCGTCCTTTAAAACGGTAGGCGAGTACACAGCCGCGACGTGCTTGCTCGGCAAGGGCGTCCGTGATCTGTATCTCACCGTTGCGCCCTGGGGGGGTAGCACGCAGAATATCAAAAATATCAGGGGTCAGGATATAGCGACCAATGATAGCCAGGTTACTGGGCTCTTGACCTCGGGCGGGTTTTTCCACCATTTGTTCAATACGATATAAATCCTCGCGCAAAGGATCCCCCGCGATAACGCCATACTTGTGCGTCTCTTCCGGGGACACTTCTTCAATAGCCACAATGGAGCAACGAAACTGTCGGTAAAGCTCAATCATTTGTGCCAACACACCCTGACCTTCACTGAGGCAAAGGTCATCTGCTAACAGCACGGCAAAAGATTCATCGCCAATCAAAGGCTCCCCAGTCAGGATGGCATCGCCCAAACCACGCATAGCCATCTGCCTTGTGTAGGTAAACGTGGCCTCCTGCATAATGCTGCGTATACCGCTCAGATAGGATTCCTTATCCGTCCCTTGAATCTGGGCCTCCAGCTCGACATTGATATCAAAGTGATCTTCCAAGGCGCGCTTGCCCCGGCCGGTCACGATAGCCATCTCTTTCAAACCTGCCTCAAGTGCCTCTTCTACACCGTACTGTATAAGGGGCTTGCTGACGATAGGCATCATTTCCTTAGGCATAGCCTTAGTCGCCGGCAAAAACCGGGTTCCATAACCAGCAGCAGGGAATAGGCATTTGCGTAAACGCGAAGAAGCACTCATCCAGCACCATCATTTAACTTGTGAGGCAGCCATTATACCTCAGATTCTGTAGAACTGACTGGCCAGAATTCGAACACACAACGTATGACGACAGCTAAGGGAATGGCAAAAAATATTCCCCAAAAACCCCATAAGCCGCCAAAGAGGATAATGGCCACTATGATGACTATGGGATGCAGGTCAACGGCTTCAGCAAACAACAAGGGCACCAGCAAATTTCCATCGATCATCTGTATCAATCCGTGCGCCACCAGAATGCGCCAGAACTCCGTGGTCATCCCTCCCCACTCGATAAAAGCCACCAAGACAACAGGCACCGTGACCACAATGGCTCCTATATAAGGAATGATCACCGATACGCCTACCAGAATTGCCAATAACAAGGCATAAGAAAGACCTAACCAGTGAAATGCGGTATAGGTTAAAAAGGCAACGATGATGACTTCCACCAAACGACCACGCGTGTACCGATAGAGCTGCTGGTTAATTTCCTTAGCTATTCGACTCAAAGCAGGATGATGACTAGGCAACCGTGCAGAAAACCATCGATGTAGACGATCACGATCTTTAAGCAACAGAAATACTAAGGTTGGAATCAGCACCAAATAAATGGTAAAGGTCACCACGTGTCCGAGGATGTTCGGAGATAAAGCCAATAACCATTGCCCCAGGTGACCAATCTGAGCCTGGATAACCGTCAACCAACTCTGTGCATCCCGATAGGAAATCAGCCGGGGGTATCGTGATGGCAATCGCAACAGAGTTTGCTGGCTATGCGCCAGCATGAGAGGCAGATTACCCGTCAAAGAAACGGCCTGATTCCATAGCAGCGGCAGTAACAAGACCAACATGGCCACCATGGTTCCCAAAAAACCGATATAGACTAAAAATAAGGCAGACGAACGTTTTAAACCCCAACGCATGAGGGTATCGATAGCTCCTTCCAACAAAAAAGCAAGCACGATAGCCGCCAATAAAGGCAGTAACATGCGCCCCATACCCAAGATAGCCACGGTGATCGTCAGAATAATTAGGCTCAAGATAATAGCCTGTTCATCGGCAAAATAACGGTTTACAAAACGATGCCACAGCTTAGCCATGCGTATGCTCTGCCTTGATGATATGAAAAACAATATCCTCTTTACTCACCACGACTTCAAGCAGTCGATGGCCCGACTGCTCCAGGTAAAGCCGAAAATCTCGTTCCGAGGCAGGATCCGTGGTACGAACAAGCATCGAAGCACCAGGCGGCATCTTTTGTAGTGATTGTTTGAGGCGCAGCAAGGGCAAGGGACATCGCAACCCGCTCAGATCAAGATCCCATCCGCCCTTCAAGTTTGTCATAAAGAACACACCCTATGCCTGCAAGGATGCTATCCTATCGCGAACTGATGAACGATTGAAATCTACCTGATATGCGTGCCCTGCTGATATTCACCCTGCTTTTATTGCTTCCACGCATCGTGGTCGGTGATAACGCTCTTCCTGATCTTGGGGACCAGACTGCAGCCATCAGCCGTGCTGATGAATACCGGCTAGGTCGAGCCTATGAACGCGCGTTTCGTGGCTCGGTTCCTACCTTGTCAGACCCGCTTGTGCAAGACTATCTTGAGCATTTGATCTACCGCCTGGCCTTTAATACACCCTTACCTACACCTGATCTCAGCATTGTTCTCATCGACAGTACTGACATCAACGCCTTTGCCGTTCCTGGTGGTTTTGTTGGCCTGAATGCGGGGGTATTTCTATACACACGCAGCGAAGCTGAACTAGCCTCAGTCCTGGCCCATGAACTTGGACACCTTAAACAGCGCCACTACGCGCGCATGATGGCCGATAGTGCTCATGATATGTGGTGGTATCTGGCTGCCATGGCAGCGGCTATCGCTTTGGGTTCGAAAAGCTATGGTGATGCCGGTATGGGAGCCATCGCCTCGACACAGGCAGCGCTGGCACAACATCAGCTGCATTACAGTCGCCAGTATGAACAGGAAGCAGATCGTATAGGCTTACAAACCCTGGTTAATGCTCATATTGACCCCAATGCCATGCCGCGATTTTTTCAACGTCTGCTTAATGCCACCTCTGGCGGTGTCAATATACCTGCTTATTTGCAGGATCACCCCGTGACCTCCTCACGTATTGCCGATACGGCTGCTCGTGCCGCCCAGTTTCATGTACATTATCCTGATGATAGCCTGGAATATGAATTGATCCGAGCTAGTGTCGTGGCTTATTACACCTCTGACGTTAAATCTGCTCTCGTACCCCTGCAAGCCATCATCGCCCGTGGCGGACAAAATGAAGATGCCATTCTGGCCCGCTATACGGCAGCAAACTTGTTTATGAATACCAACCACTTTCAGGAAGCTGAACCCTTGATCCGTAGCCTGATGGTCAACGATCCTCATCGTATTGCCTATGTCTATACATTGGGAGAGATCCTTCTCGGTGAGAAAAAATACGATGCAGCCCTCCATATGCTCAATGACGAACTCGCTGACAGCCCTACCAGCGTCCCTCTTGAGTTGCTTGATGCCCAGGCATTAACCCATGTACATCAGCCTAAAGTAGCGATTGCGCTTGTACAAAAATTATTGCAGGACCGCCCCGATGATCCTGATGTCTGGCAGCAATTGGCTGACGCCTATGCAGCAGACAATGATGCTCTGGGCCTTTATCGCGCTCGCGCTGAACTCTATTACCTGAGTGGTGATGACCGCCATGCTCTGGAACAAATGCATCTGGGCCTACAAGCCGCTGGCACTAATTATCCGGAAAGGGCCAGGTTTGAGAACCGTATAAAACAAATGACTCAGGGACACCAGGACCTTAAAAACTGAAGGAGTCCGAGTATGGCTACCATGCAACCTACCCTGACTGAGCAAGACAGACGCTATTTGAATTTGGCGGCCAGGATGCAGCGCCTGGGCTACAGCGTACTCTTTGCACTCTCTCTGGCACTCGTGATCAGTTACCTGTGGATGCTTGATCATCACCCGGCAAGAGTCGACAGCTTATGGCTCAGCATAGCGGCCGGACTGCTTTTTATGGCTGCCGTCACAGCAACGATGCTTTGGCGCGAACAGCGCTATCTCAGCATCATCGCCCGACTGCAACGCGACCTGATACAACACCGGCTACGCGATAGCGAAGCTACACCACCGCACTCCATCTCCTAGATATTTTGATAGTAAGTTGACAAGGCTTGCACCATGACTTGCATTTCCTGCACATAGGATTGGGCTTCATCTTCATTTTCTTCACACAGGGCCATATCCAGAAAACACTGCACAGCTTCGGAAACCATCAAGGCAATGCGGGCCAGACGCGTCTGGGGCATAGGAAAATGTTTCAAAGCCTCGGTCAACACAACCGCTGATCGACGGTTAGACTCATCAAGTAAATCTTTTAGTCCCGGGGTCGCTCGTAGCAAGGGCAAAATCTTGCGATACCCTGGAGCCATACGGTACGCCTCGTAAAGCCCCTGTAGCAAATTCCCCCAATCCTGCTCGTTACCCTGCACCAGGGATAACTGCTGCGTTAACGCTGCATCGACATCTCGTATCGTACGTTCAGCCAGGGCCACAAATACAGCCGTGCGGTTTTCGAAGTAGTGGTAAAGGGTGGCTGCCGGCATGCCAGCTTCGCGCGCAATCGACAGCATATTGGCAGATTCAGCACCATCACGTTCTAGCAAAATGGTCGTAGCGGCCAAAATACGATCAACGCGCTCACGCGCACGCTTTTGTTGAGGCCTGACACGCAGTGAGGTTTCTTCCAGAATATCCAAAAAATCAGCCATTCCATCTCCACAAGTTGACACTTATTCATATTTCTGTTGAAGTCGTACCACCTATGAAACGTCATGAAGACCAAAAAGTCCATGTCCAAAACAACAACAACCCGGCGTCATTTTATCCGAAAAGCTGCTGAGCTAAGTATATTGGCTCTATGTGAAATAGAGTGGGTAATGCGATAATTCCGTCATGAATAGTGCAACTTTGTTTAGCATGGCGCTCGGCCTGCAATCGCCTTGGCAAGT
>JABEVH010000189.1 GCA_013043915.1 Pseudomonadales bacterium | reverse complement strand
GTTGCCCGCCGGGGTATTTATGACAACATGAAAACGGCGGTCGACAAGGTCGGTGAAGGCAAGTTGCGTAATGTGAATGCACGCTTCCTGGCTATGACCGGCCATTATTTGTTCGAAGCTGATTTTTGCAATCGGGCGTCCGGGTGGGAAAAAGGAATCGTTGAGAAGAACGTCCAGGATCGTCGCCGACAACTGGGGCAGGAGTTACAGCACCGTCACTGGTCCAATCTAGCGGAAATTAATGCCTGGCTAGCTACGGAGTGCCGCGCTGCATGGTCAGTCATGGACCATCCCGATAGCCCTGAGATGACGATTGCTGACGTACTGGAAGAAGAGCAACTCCACCTCATGCCCTGTCCTCGCCCTTTTAATGGTTACGTAGAGCGCACCGTCCGTGTCACCAGTACTTCCCTGATTCATTACCAGCGTAATCACTATAGCGTGCCGGTGGAGCATGCCCATCACCTGCTGAGTTTGCGAATTTATCCTGAGACGTTGGTCATGATTGCTGACAACCATGAAGTGGCCCGCCATGTCAGGCACTTTGATCGGCACCAGGTGAGCTATGACTGGCAGCATTACATCCCGCTCATCCAACGCAAACCGGGTGCTTTACGCAATGGTGCGCCATTCGCTGATATGCCGGAACCCTTTATGCGCTTACAACGTTATCTTCTGAAGCGGGAAGGAGGTGACCGCATCATGGCCTCTGTACTTGCGGTCATTCCCGAACATGGGGTGGAAGCAGTACAGGTGGCGGTGGAACTGGCCTTGAGTGCGGGGCGACCCAGTGGGGAACATGTGTTGAATATCCTGGCTCGGCTGAGACCTTCGGAGACTCCCCATATAGCTGATTCCCCCATGGTACTTACCGTGGAATCACAGCCTAACGTGCAGCGCTATGACTCGTTGTGTCAGGAAAAAGAGGTACGCCATGTCGAATGAGCTAATAGCCCAGTTCAAGGCGCTGAAACTGTATGGTATGGCACAGTGCTGGCCGGAGATGGTGGCCAAGATGGTGCACAGTGACATGGATCCTGAGCGAGTCATGCGAGAACTTATGGCGGCTGAAAAATCAGAGAGGGAGGTGAGATCCCTGGCTCATCAGATGCGCCAGGCTCGCTTCCCCGCTCATCGCGATCTTGCTGGCTTTGATTTTACCCAATCCCCTGTGGACAAGGTATTAATCCAGAAGCTGCAGGGAGGTGAGTTCATGGAAACAGCCCAGAACGTGGTGTTTATCGGGGGTCCGGGCAGTGGTAAGACACATTTGGCTACGGCCCTGGGCATTGAGGCCATACAGCGACATGGACGACGGGTACGCTTCCTGTCTACCCTGGAACTGGTCAATGCCCTGGAGCTTGAAAAGGCAGCGGGCAAACAGGGGCAAACGGCTTTCCGGCTGATGCATGTGGATCAGGTCATCCTGGATGAACTGGGCTATTTGCCATTTAGCCAGAGTGGAGGAGCACTACTCTTTCATTTGCTCTCCAAACTGTATGAATGTACCAGCGTCGTCATTACCAGCAACCTGAACTTCGGGGAATGGGCTTCGGTCTTTGGGGATGCCAAGCTGACCACGGCACTGCTGGATCGACTGACGCACCACTGTCATATCGTGGAAACAGGCAACGAGTCCTGGCGGTTCAAGGAAAGTGTGACCGCTCGAAAAATCCAATCAACTCCGAAAAAGCAGGAGGCCAAAAACCAGAACATATCCACAGACAGCTAGCTATACTAGGCAACAAAAGGGTGGGTCAAAATTGGATGCAAATGCCGGGTCAGTTCTAAGTGCAAATCAACACTCTTAGGTGAAAGCCGTTAATTTATTAACACAACCCTGTGGGGCAAGTACCCGCAAGGGGAAAGCTCCGCGTTAATCTAAACGAGGAGAAGTAAAGTGGGCGAGATAGACCGTACTCACAAGCATGCCTAACCAACCAGCTACTCCCTGATGGGAGTGGCTTTCCAAGATGCCTAGTTGGGTATCCTGGAAAGTCAAAATAAGCTACACTGCCAGTATTCAGCCCCCATCCTTGTGATGAAGGCCGATAGTCCCAGCTGGGGACTCCAAATAATCAGCATCAACCGGCAGGCCTCCGCGCTCGCCAACTCACTTGGCTACACCTCGTAGCCATTAACCCCATGGGGGCGTAGACCCCCAGCCCGGGGTAGTCGCGTCTCCTGATTTATTAAGGAGATAACATGAAAGCCGAGCAGATCATCTATGGTATTGCTGTCAATGCTGCAACGTATAACGCCAACCCTGGCGGATTCTTTGGCTACATCGAAAAGGTCAAAAAGACCTCAATCGATCTCGTCTGGACCCGTTCCGGAAAGTCAGAGACCCTGACCATCACATCTCGCTGTGTTGTGGCAAGTCGCAGCAATGTTGAGCAGAACGGTAAAATAAGGACATGGTATAGCTACACCCTTGATCCCTTTGGGGAAGATGTTGGGTATGGTGAGCAATGTCAAGTTGTTGATTTGATGCTGAAGAAATTCGGCATTCAAATCGTAGCTGCATAGGGAGGTGCGTGTCGCTAAACCGAAGTGTTGTTGATAGTTCTGGTGTCGAATTTTCAACTCTGTTTGGCCAATTTCCGGCCACTTACCCCTGCGGGGCCTACCCGCTCGGGGGGCTCCTCAGATCACTCAAGGAGTCAAAACTATGTGCTATTTCACCATCGATGAGTTGTCAGAGTCAGCCAAGACCCGTGCTATTCAGTATTACCGTGGGTTCTTCCAAGAACAGGCGGCCATGTTAGATAACCCTCTTGACTACAAAAGTGATCACCAGGTCATCAGTGAAATCAAAATGCGTGCCATACCTTTCCATGCGAATGGCACGAATGTCATCTGCTAACGGGAAAAATCAAACCAATGGGGGTCTGGCTCCCCATGTGGGAGCGGCCCCTGCCAACAGGAGCTAAATGATGAAATACAATGTAACCCTGGCCACGAACACAGCGGCCTATGCTGATCTTGAAATTGATGCCAGTGACCTGACTGAACTATATAAGGAAGTCAGGAATATGGTCATTGGTAAGTCAAGACGAGGGGAAGAGATCAATGGTTAAGCAAATAAATTTTGTTAGGACGCAGGTTCGTCTGTCCGCAGATTTACACAGCATGATTGTTGATTTTGCCAAGAGGCATCAACTTTCTATGAATGAGGCGTTCATTCAGTGCTGCAGGAGAGGGATTACGCATGACACGCAGCATCCTTCCTTATTGCCGACGGTGATGGCAACAGCAGAAAATGGATTGTTGATTGAAGCTACAACCGAGAAAGAAACAAGCACGGTGTATTTGAATATACCAATCACCTATACCGTTCGCCCAAATGCATCCAAGGTTGAACGTGACTGTGCTTTAGTCGAAGCACTGCGTTTGACAGGGGTGATTTCAGATTAACGAACATTAGTCACGCCTCTGGCGTGGCTTTTTTCAGTACGTTGTTCTATGACATAGCGTGCTGAAAAAAGCCATGCATTCGACCATGACTCTAAGAGCCGTGGTAGATAGTTCCAGCTGAGAACTTTAAATAACCAGCATCAATGACGGGTCTTGCGGCCTGTCTCTAACTAACTTGCAGGGTTTTCCTGCAAGCATTAAACCCACTTGGGGACGTGCTAAAATCCCCTCGACGGGTGATCACGTCTCCTAAATTCAGGAGAAGCAAGATGAACATACATCAATTCAATCAGGCCGTAGACTTAAAGTTTAACTTTATGTTGAACCAACTGTTTAAAAAATATGGGCTGAATGTTGATAAGGATGAAGATGAATTAATGGAACAAGCCTACATATTGGGATTTACATATCACAAGTCAGATGCCGTAGGCAAAGTCCTCGAATCTTCGCCCATGCTTACAGAAGCGTACAAGTATGGGATACGAGAATCCATTGAAATGCAGGATGATGCATGCCAGCAGTTTAGTTATGGCACTGAGGATGAATGGAAACTATTGTCTGATGATGAAAGAGATTCAGAATGGGAAGAATTTCATGTCAAGTGTGTAAGAGGTATTGCTGATGACATGTATTTCTATCAGGTGTTAATGAATAAACACATGATTGGGTACGTTGGTCACTAAATACTTTGCCATGATGCATCTTCCTTTTCGTTTTTAAACAACCCATTGGGGCCATAACTCCATCTTTGGGGAATGGCTCCTAAAATTTAGGAGATTCAAAATGAGTTACACTCTCGAAGAAATAAATATCAACAAAGCGGCATCCAGGATATTTGGGCGAGAAGTATGTATGGATGGCCCAGGCGTGCCACAGCCATTGAATATGATGCTTTACTCATTTGATGGAGACAAGTATCGTTTGTTGATAGATGACAATACTGTCTACAAAGCTATTTGGCTTTATCAGAAAGACAGAGAGCGTGTTGAAAGTGTCGTTGAAGGGCATCTGAGCGAGCATCTGCCAGTTCCAAGCATTCAGTTTGCTGAAGACATGAATGACTATGTCAATGCCAAGCGCATGTACGAGGCATTTACGCGGCATGGTTTTTCCATGTGTTACAAAAATCTTAATGAGACAAGAGCAATGCACCAACCATCAATGCGAGCCGAAAACTGGTTCCTGACAATGATTGAACTAGGCCGTAATCATCTTACCGATGATGAAAAAGCATTAGTTCTAGATGATCGATATGCCGAGGCAATCATCGGCAACCGTCAAGATGAATACGATGCCCTTGAAATCCATGGGGTGCGTAATCTGTATCTACCAGGCGACTCGCGTGGAACATGCTGTGAAGTGGACGAAGACAATCCTCAATTTTTTTCAGTCTATGTCCACGCAAAAGCAGGTGGCATTGAGTGCGTTGGTGATTTTGCAACACACAATTTAGCTAGATCTTATGCCAAAGAGTTAGCTGACAAGTATCAGTACAAGCCAATGTAGTAAATCATTTCAAAACCCTAACGGGGCGCTAACCCCGAAAGGGAATAGTGCCTCTTTTAAACGAGGAGCGCATAATCATGACCAATCTTTCTAAGTTATTTGATGCTGATGAGAAAGTACGTCGTTGGACAGCTGAGCATGAAAATACAGCTGCACGACTTGAACTTGCAATAATGCATCGAAATATGAACTACTTGATCAGCCAACATGAACCAGTTGCCACGTTGGGTCTTGATCGCAATATGCTGGAAATTGCTTTGCAATTTATTAATCATGGTGATCTTGGTCGTTTAGATCGTGACCTAGCTAAGTTAGAAAAGGGAGACAAAGCATGAGATCATCAGTGCTTTCTTTTCCGGACAGGGGAAAATGGGGTAAAAATTCATGGCGAGGCAACTGCTCAGGACATGTTTACAAAAACCTGTTTGAACAGTTACCTCCTTCGGAGATTGTGGATCCTATGATGGGGTCAGGAACAAGTATCGATGTGGCCAAAGAAATGGGGATTGATGCTTATGGGCTTGATCTTCATGCTGGGTTCAACATTCTACGCGATAGCATTCTTGAGCGCGTGGGCAAGCCTGCAGACCTGGTTGTCAGTCATCCTCCATACGGCGGCATGATTGTCTATTCAGGTAATGTTTGGGGAGATCCACACTCTGATGATTTAAGTCGTTGTAAGGATGATGATGACTTCCATGAAAAGCTGCAGCTCGCTTTGCTAAACCAACGAGAAGCTACTTTGGGTGGAGGGTATTATGGCACCATCATTGGTGATTGGCGCAGGCAAGGAAAATACACAAGCTACCAAGCTGAATGTATTGCCAGAATGCCTGGCAATGAACTTGCTGCGGTTCTAATCAAAACCCAGCATAACACCATGTCTGATTCAAAAACCTACGCATCCATGAAGCTGCCATTGATCATGCACGAATACATACTGCTTTGGTGTAAACCAAAAGTGATTATGTGCTACCTGCAAGATTTGGCTGATTTGGCTCAGCAGCAACAGCGTCGGTTGACTGGCACTTGGCGAAACATTGTCAAGCAAGTCATGGTTAATCTTGGTGGCAAAGCCGAGCTAAAGACCATCTACGATAAGGTTGCTGAAAATGCGCCTGATCGTTTGGCTTCTAACCCAAACTGGCAAGCGAAGGTTCGTCAGGTACTCAATCAGGGCCGTGATATGTTCTCGCTTGTAGAGCGCGGAGTATGGTCGTTGGCTGCGTGACCTGGGTTTCTAGCTTACATATTCACAACAAATAGCTCTACCCTAAGGTAGGGCTTTCCAAAGTGGTTTTGCATTATTGTTTGATGTGTGCAAAAGACTGCTCCGGAAAGCAAAGATTCATACATCTGGCACTAATGGCCGGGTGTTGATAAAGGTAGCTGACCTTTCTAAATAATCAGCACAAACCTACAGGTACATCGTGCCTGTCTCCCAACAGCCGACAGTCTTCTGTTCGGCACAATAACCCCAAGGGGGCCATGTCTCCCTTCCGGAGAAGTCATGGCTCCAGATAACATCTAGGAGCAATAAAATGGCAATTAACTACTACGACATGACTGGTGTTCTGATCCTTGACCAAGTAACTCCAGTAATCAAGGCGTTGTTCAACGGATACAATCTTGATGGGAGCTTCCCTGGAAAGGGACAAGCCTACATTGCCAATATTTCCGAGAGTAGCAATTGCTCTTGGTATTCTGTTTGTGAAAACCTTGAATCCTTAGCTAAGGAGCTTGGATTAAAAATAGACGAATCAAATATGATTGAAGAGGTACTTAGCGTTCTGGCATCTCACTTTAGTGCCAACCAGAACAATGACCTTGCCAATCTTATGGAAAACTCCACTTTTGAGGATGACGCATCGCTGGATGCATTATTCACAATAGCCAAGGCATTTGATGACGGCCATGGACTGAAGGCATTTAAATATGAAGGATGCTGGCATTGTGATAAGCCAAGATTGGATAATTTTGGAGGTCACGGTGAGTTTACTGGGTCTCATGTCACTGTGAGAGGATCTTCCACAGGAATCGTAGAGTTGGGTGAAAAACTAGAAGCAGCTATTGAATCAGGCAACACAAATAAAGCTGCAGAGCTAATTTGCAAACAAGTTAGCAGCCTTCTTGCTGGTATTTACGATGAAGTTGTCCGCAAAGAAGTTGCGAACAATCTAGTCCAAATGTTGTCAGCTTAATTTACTTAACCCATGGGGGTTCTGGACCCTCTGGGCCAGAACTCCTTTTTAT
>JABEVH010000188.1 GCA_013043915.1 Pseudomonadales bacterium | reverse complement strand
GCGATGACAGACGGCGAAGCCGTCGATGTTTCTGTCACATCGTGAGTATGGATTTTTTCCAGTGCGGGGCCAGGATTGAACGATTCATGCGATGACCAGATGAATGCACCTGCCACCATCATGACCAGCATGCCCGCCGAAACCATCCAGAGCATCCTGGAGACCTGTTTTCTCGGGCTACGTGCTACCTGTCCCAATAATCTGATGGGATTAGCCCTGCTTTCCGTGGGTTCGGGCCGGCGAGCATCCAGGGCCTGATCAAATTTGGCAACCACATCATTATCATCCAGATGCAACAGGCGAGCATAGGAACGCATATAACCACGAGCAAAAACAGACCCGGGTAAAACATCGTAGTTGTCTGATTCTATGGCTTCGATAAAGCGCAAGGACAAGTTAAGTTCAGCACCTGCCTGCTCCTGCGTCATACCACGCAACTCCCTGGCCCGACGTAATCGCTGTCCCGGCATAAAGTTCAGAAAAGCATCGGTCTGATCACGCGCCATGGCCGCCTTGTTTTCTGCTGTTTGCATTATTGATTCCTCATCCCAATCCTAGGGAGCTTGATTTCCAACCATCTTCAAGTAACTGGCATACTCAGGGCTCTGTGGATAAAGATGTTTCAGAGCCATGGCCAAGCTAGCCAGTTTGTTTTGATCCCCACTCCAACGAGCCAATCGCCACCCCAACCATAACCCTCTGGCAGAAGGCGATTGTGTGCCCATCAACGTTATATAAGCCTGATAGCCGGCTTGAGCATGCACAAAATCAGATTCATCAAATAAAATTTCAGCATACTCCAAAGAGGCAACAGGCAATTTTGCATTGAGATTCAGCGCCCGGAAAAATGCATTCTTTGCCTCGGGAGTCATGCTTCTCTGCTCATAGCAAAGACCCAGATTCTCAAATGCGGCATCGCGATGTTCATAACTGACATTTTGACTGGCTTTGGCAAAACGCTCGCAGGCTTCTTCTAGCTTTCCCTGGTGGAACAAGAAGGTGCCAAAGTCATTCTGGGCTTGGCCATTAGCAGAATCCATACGGACTGATTTACGAAAATTATCCTCAGCACGAGCCATATCTCCTTCTCGAGCGTAGACCAGACCTAATCCGTTATAGGTTTCCGTTACATCAGGATCCAGCCTTCGTGCAGCTTCCAGCTCAGCCTGTGCTTTTTCTAAATCCCCCATCTGCAGGTACTTCATACCCAAAACATTGCGTATACGCGCAGCATCAGCCAAGTTCATCTTGTTTGACGGCGGCAATGTCGACACGCAAGCTCCCAGCATTAAAAACACACCCACAAGTATTGCCCGCATTTTCCAACTCATGTAGAACCCCCGACAATCTCTTGTAATGCAACCCGTTGCTGCCAACGTTGCGAGCGACGTGTTCTATCCTGTACCTGTCCAACCAGCTGTCCACAGGCGGCATCGATATCATCACCGCGAGTACTTCGTATGGTACATGTCAGCCCGGCATCCTGAAGTATTTTCTGAAATGTCAGCACAGCCTCGCGAGAAGATCGTTGATAGGGAGCATGAGGGAATGGATTAAATGGAATCAGATTGATCTTGCTAGGCACATCACATAGCAAATGCAGAAGCTGTCGCGCATGCTCAGGCTGATCATTAACTCCGGCCAGCATGACATATTCCATGGTAATTCGGCGTCGCCCCCCCTCAGGCCCCTGATATCGTTGCAAATACCTGCGGCAGGCAGCCATAAGGTCTTGCAAGGGATAGCGGCGGTTGACCGGAACCAGTTCATTTCGCAAAGCGTCATTGGGGGCATGCAGAGAAACAGCCAGGGCGACATCAAGCGCTTCTCCTAGGCGATCCATCATGGGTACCAAGCCGGAAGTCGACACCGTCACCCTCCGTTTGGACAATCCATAGCCCCAGTCATCAAGCATGATATGGATGGCAGGAACCACCGCGTCAAAATTTAACAAGGGCTCTCCCATACCCATCATAACCACATTGCTGACCGCTCGTGGAGCATCACCCTGATCACGACGGCACGCAATAAACACCTGCCCAATGATTTCCGCTGTGGTCAAATCCCTCTGAAAACCCTGTTTTCCTGTTGAGCAGAAACTGCAATCCAGCGAACAGCCCACTTGTGATGAGACACAAAGTGTGCGGCGATCTCCATCCGGTATGAGTACCGTCTCAATACGCGCCCCACCCTCAAGCTCCAGCACCCATTTATGGGTTCCGTCTGCAGCCGTATGCTCATAGAGGACTGAAGGCGGGCGCACTTCAGCCACCGCAGATAACTGCACGCGTAGGTCTTTGGCAATATTGGTCATCAGTTCAAAGTCCGTGACCCCTCGCTGATGTATCCACTTCATGACTTGTGAGGCACGAAAACGAGCCTGCCCCATGGAGGCAAAAAATGATTCCAGATCTTGCAAGGTCATCCCCAACAGATTGACCTTAGCTTGTTCAATATTAGTCATTTTGTTCGACCGGTTGCTACACCAATTATGTCGATGGTCACCCCGAAAGATGACCCCAGACTTCAGCGCGTACGGGGGCACAACTCCAGTGCGCTGAAGAAATAGCTGATTTCACGTGCTGCTGAAACTGTAGAATCAGAGCCATGCACGGCATTCTCATCAATGCTTTGCGCAAAATCAGCTCGCAATGTACCGGGTGCAGCCTTCTTAGGATCCGTTGCACCCATCAAATCACGGTGGCGTTGCACAGCATCTTCACCTTCTAGCACCTGAATCATGACAGGGCCAGAAGTCATGAACGCGACCAGATCCGGAAAAAATGAACGAGCAGCATGTTCAGCATAGAAGCCTTCCGCTTCAGCTCGCGACAAATGCTTCATCTTGCAAGCCACAATAGCCAAACCATGCTGTTCAAACCGGGCCAGAATCTGACCAATCACATGTTTACCCACGGCATCGGGCTTGATGATCGACAATGCACGTTCAATCGCCATATTAATCTCCAAAATACAGGACAAGAAGCCTTCGGCTTACGGGACGTGGCGATTATACGCAGGTTTTAGAAAATTCCTATGACCGTATCAAAAACCTTGCCATCTTTAGACTAATTTTCGCGTTCTTCGATCCAGGCCATTTGTATGGCTTCTAATACCCGCTCTCCACAATGAGCTTCTCTATCCTCAAACTCTGGCAAGGTTAGCACCCATTGCATAAGATCCGTAAATCGCACATTGCCAGGATCTACCTCGGGATAGTGCTCCAGCAAGGCCCAGGCGATTGCCTGACTGTCTGTCCATAACATGAGCAGAGCCTCCTAACTTCCTTCTTTCGCATGGTTAATGCTGTATCGCGGAATCTCCACCACCAGATCCTCATGCCCCATCCTGGCCTGACAGGATAAACGGGATTCAGGCTCTAACCCCCAGGCTTGATCGAGTAAATCAGCCTCGACATCATCCATGTCGCTTAAAGAATCCCCCCCCTCGCGAACGATGACATGACAAGTCGTGCAGGCACAGGCTCTATCACAGGCATGCTCAATATCTATGTGCTGCCGCAATGCGGCATCACAAACTGATTCACCAACATCCGCTTCGATCACGGCTCCCTCAGGACAAATGTCCTGATGGGGAAGAATTATGATCCGCGGCATGCCATGCGCTCCTGTATCATGATTAACGTTCCAACTGCTCAATATTTTGCCCGGATAAAGCCCTGCGCACACCCGCATCCATACGTCTGGCGGCAAAATCCTGACTGGCTTCACTTAGCTGTTCGGTCAGGGCAAACACCTGAGGGCTCTTATCGTAAATAGCTAACCGCAGTTGCTCCATTTGAATTTGAAGCAACTGCCTTTGATCCGGGGATAACAATAGTTCACCATCTTCAGCTAACGCTGATGCAACCGCCTCCAGCAAACGATCTGCCTCCACCCTCTGTTCTATCTGCTGCCTTTCCTGTTTGTCATGTTCAGCTTGTTCATACGCTGCACGCAACATCGTAGCAATTTCTTCTTCGCTTAAACCATAGGATGGCTTGACGCGAACCTCTGCTCGCTGACCTGACAGAGAGTCCTGAGCAGACACCGAGAGCAAACCATCGGCATCTACCTGAAATGTCACGCGTACTTTCAAGGCTCCCGCTACCCTGGCCGGCAACCCTCTTAACTCAAAACGAGCCAGGGATCTACAATCCTCAACCTTTTCCCGCTCACCTTGCACCACATGAAAAGCCATAGCCGTCTGGCCATCCCTGTACGTCGTGAACTCCTGCGAACGAGAAGCAGGAATTGTGGAGTTACGTGGTAAAAACTTTTCAACCAGCCCCCCCATGGTTTCCAATCCCAGGGACAGGGGAAGCACATCCAACAGTAACATTTCTACGTCTGGCTTGTTACCCACCAGAACATCGGCTTGACGGGCTGCGCCCAAAGCAACCACACAGTCAGGATCCAGATGAGTCAGCGGTTGGCGCCCGAGCCATTGCGCAACACGCTGCCTGACCAAAGGCATACGTGTCGAACCACCTACCATGACCACTTCACGTATATCGGCAATTTCCACGCCTGCATCTCGCATGGCTCGTCGAACACAGCGCAGGCTTTTATCGACCCAAGGCGCGGCTATCTCTTCTAAGTTCACTCGCGTTAGCTCACCACTCCAGGCTCTTAAGGATAAAGAAACCGCCTCCTGATCAGATAAAGCATGCTTAGCCGCCCGGGCAGCCATACGAAGCGCAAAGGCTTCTTCGTCGTTAAGCTGATCAATACCCGACTGCTCCTGCACCCAACCTACCAGAGCATGATCAATATCATCTCCACCTAGTGAAGTATCACCTGCCGTAGCCAACACTTCGAAGATACCTTGCTGCAGCCGTAGAACCGAAACATCCAGGGTCCCTCCACCTAGGTCATAAACCAGATGCAAACCTTCTGCACCATGATCCAGGCCATAAGCCACCGCTGCCGCTGTCGGTTCACTCAACAGCCGCAAAACGGTTAATCCTGCCAATCGCGCTGCATCACGAGTGGCTTGACGCTGGGCATCATCAAAATATGCAGGGACCGTAATCACACAACCCACTGCAGGACCGGACATGGCCAGTTCAGCACGCCTAGCCAACACTTTGAGTATTTCAGAGGATATTTCTACCGGAGACAACCAACCTACCCGCGTCTTCAGTCTTAACGCCCCCTGTTGAGCCTGAAGTTCCTGCAACCATCGCCCCTGACCTTCTACCTCTGACAAGGAACGCCCCATGAGTCTTTTAACCGATGCAATGACATTAATCGCATCATGGCTGGCAGCTGCAAGGGCCGGCTGCCCCACCTCCATACCATTTAACCCGACATGGACGACTGAAGGCAGCAACACATCACCCTCTGCATCGGGAATCACCTCGGGACGCCCCTCCTTGACCGTAGCCACCAAGGAATGCGTGGTACCTAGATCGATACCGATGGCACGTCGCGCCGCTGTCTGCGTACGCGCAGCCCCCGGCTCAGAAATCTGTAGCAATGCCATCAGGATTCCTCATCCATGTGGTCGACACGTTGTTCTATTTCTTGCAAAAGACGGTGAAAAAACTGCAAATGGGCATGGGCCGAACGCGCCTTTGGCGCATCCACACGCGCCAACTCCTGCTCAAATTGCCTCGCCTCATGATCCATTTCATGACGCAACTGTGCCCGTAGCGCTTCCAACTGCCTTAACTGCCCAGAGCTTTCTAGTTGTTCACGCCAGGCTATCTGCTGCATCAAGAACTCAGGGCTTAAACTCACCTCACCTTGATCCATTCCCCTCAACGCCAATAAATGACCAGCACGCAACACCGGAGAACGTAGTACCCGCCAGCCTTCGTTGACATCAGATGCCATCGCTAATGCACGATGTTGTTCTTCCGGGGAGTATCCAATATGGCGATCAGGATGATGCTGAGCCTGCAGCCTCTGATAGGCTTGCCGTACGGCCTGTTCATCTACGAAAAAACTTTCAGGCAGATTAAAAAGGTGAAAATAGTTGAGCATGCCACGCCTCAGGCTTATACCGTAAAACTTTCACCACAACCACATTCCCCAGTCTTATTCGGGTTATTAAACTTAAATCCCGAGTTCAACCCTTCCTGAACAAAGTCCAGTTCCGTACCGTCAAGATATACCAAACTTTTGGGGTCTACGATGACATGAACACCAAAAGACTCAAAACTCTGATCCTCAGGTTGACGTTCATCAACAAACTCCAAAATATAAGCCAAGCCCGAGCAACCGCTGGTTTTAATACCCAGACGTATGCCCTCGCCACGCCCCCGCTCCTCCAAGGAGTCTGCCACATGCCGGGCAGCTGCTTCCGTCAAACTAATCCCCACGTTATTCTCCCACGGCAGGCTGCTTTTGCCGATAATCAGCCACGGCTGCCCTGATAGCATCTTCCGCCAGCACTGAACAATGTATCTTGACCGGCGGCAGAGCCAATTCTTCAGCAATATGGGTATTGCGAATGGTTAACGCCTCATCAAGGGTTTTGCCCTTAACCCACTCGGTTACCAGCGAGCTAGAAGCAATCGCTGAACCGCAACCGTAGGTCTTGAACTTGGCATCTTCAATCACGCCCTCGCCATTGACCTTGATCTGCAAGCGCATAACATCGCCACAGGCAGGAGCACCTACCATACCCGTTCCCACGGCCAGATCATCCTTTTCCAGACTACCCACATTGCGGGGATTTTCATAATGATCCAAAACTTTTTCACTGTAGGCCATGATGACACCTCTACGAACTCAATGAGCAACCCATGCAACCGACTTTAAATCAACGCCTTCTTGGTACATATCCCAGAGAGGAGACAACTCACGCAAGCGACTCACGGCGTGCTGCACATGACCTATCACCTGATCGATATCAGCCTCAGTGGTAAACCTGCCCAGACTAAAACGTATGGAACTATGCGCTAACTCATCAGAAAGCCCCAGAGCGCGCAGCACATAAGACGGCTCAAGGCTGGCCGACGTACAAGCCGAACCTGAAGACACCGCCATATCCTTGAGTGCCATGATCAAAGATTCACCTTCGACGAAATTGAAACTGATATTGGCCAAGCCTGCTATACGCTGATGCGGATCCCCGTTCAAAAATACTTGTTCCAGCGACTGCAATCCTTGCCAAAGACGTTGCCGCAACACCAGCAGGCGTGCCTGTTCTGGCTCCATTTCAAGTGCCGCCAAACGGAAGGCTTCACCCATACCCACGATCTGATGGGTAGGTAGGGTTCCTGAACGCATGCCGCGCTCATGACCTCCTCCATGTATTTGCGCCTCGATGCGAACACGCGGCTTACGGCGCACATACAATGCTCCCACGCCTTTGGGGCCATAGGACTTATGCGCAGAAAAACTCATCAAATCAACAGGCAAGGACTGCAAATCTATGGCAACCTTCCCTGTAGCCTGAGCCGCATCCACATGCAAGAGTATACCTCGTGCACGGGTCATTTGGCCGATGCCTGCTACATCAGTCAAGGTTCCTATTTCGTTGTTCACCAGCATCAGCGATACCAGGATAGTATCAGGGCGCAAGGCCTGCTCGACGGCGGCGGCATGTATCAATCCGGTGCCCGGCTCAGGATCCAGGTAAGTCACTTCAAAACCTTCACGCTCAAGCTGACGACAGGTATCCAGCACTGCTTTGTGCTCAATACGCGACGTCACTATATGCTTACCTTTACCATGATAAAAGTGAGCGGCCCCCTTGATAGCCAGGTTATTGGACTCCGTCGCCCCAGAGGTCCACACGATTTCACGCGAATCAGCATTGACCAAAGCCGCCACCAACTCACGAGCCTCCTCCACGGCTTCTTCAGCCTTCCAGCCATAGATATGGGAGCGCGAGGCAGGATTGCCAAAATTTCCATCTAACGTCAGGCAATCCATCATTTTCTTAGCAACGCGCGGATCTACCGGCGTAGTTGCTGCATAATCCAGATAGACAGGCTTGTTTGTACCCATGAATTACTCCCAACGATCAGACAGCACAATACGCCATACGTTTGCTAACCCTGAATAAGCGTCAGACGTGACGCGTCTACATCTGGCTTGCTGATT
>JABEVH010000187.1 GCA_013043915.1 Pseudomonadales bacterium | reverse complement strand
TTGTGCAGCACCTGGCCATGCCTGCGCAGGCCAGTCAACACGAGATAATTCACCCACTGACTGGGTCAAGATGGCCAAAGCCTCTTGTGAGCAGATGGGTGGCAAACTGATGGCGCTAAGTCCTAAGTAAAAGGTACGGACTCAATAGTCCATATGAAAACAGGGGCGGGCACTCAACCCGCCCTGGAGAATTCTGATGAGTTTACCTGCACATGCCGGACTGGGATTACGTGATCTCTATATGGATGCTTTTACCGAGGGACACCCTGAGGTTGCTTGGCTGGAGGTGCACAGTGAGAACTATTTCTGTGGTGGGCCGCGTCGGGCCGGCTTATTAAAAATCAGGGAAGATTATCCTATCAGTTTGCACGGCGTAGGACTTGGGCTGGGATCGGCAGTTCCTCTGGACTTAGCACATTTAAGCCAACTAAAGCATCTCATTGATGATGTAAAACCTGCCCAGGTATCGGAGCATTTATGCTGGAACCGTGACCGGCATGGGGTAATTCATGATCTTCTGCCTCTACCCATGACAGAAGCAGCGCTAGCCTGCATGGTTGAACATGTGGATCAGACTCAGAATGTATTAGGATGTTCCATAGCCATCGAACATATTACGCGTTACATGCAGAGTCCTTTTTCTGAGATGTCAGAGTTGCAGATGCTGACTGAGCTGGTAAGGCGCACGGGTTGCAGCTTGCTGCTTGATGTTAACAATCTTGAGGTTAATCGTCGAAATCACGGCGATGATCCATACGCCTTTATCCAAAATTTACCGTTGGGCATAGTCAGTGAAATACACATAGCAGGCTACAGCGAAGAGCCGGATGGATCCTGTGTAGACACGCATGGGTCGGCTGTGAGTGAAGAAGTATGGAGTCTATTAGAACAGGCTATTCAAAGACTGGGGTCAGTGCCGGTGCTGCTGGAACGGGATACCGCTTTACCGCCTTTGGAGGATCTTATGCAAGAGGTGCAACGTGCTGAAAAACTGCTTTAGCGACCTTGAGGGCTGGCAATCTGAGATGGCTGCGGCCATTCGATTGGGTGAGGATCCAGGCTATGCCATCTATCACCGCACCCAGCGATATAATCGCCTGGATGCCTTAAAACAGATCTTCCCTGCGCTGGAAAAGATCATGGGTGAGCAAGCAGCCACAGGTATGCTGCTGGCATATTGCGATGCGAATCCTGCGCAGCAAGCCAATTTAATGAATCAAGGCAGCGATCTTCCCGCATGGGTAACGACACTTCCTGAATTGGGCGAATTTGGCTGGCTAGCTGATTTGGTGCGATGGGATTTGGCCATGCATCATGCCTGGCTGGCTGATGATATCAATCCTGCAGGGTGGTTACGTCCGGATCTTCAATGGATCGATAGCGCCTGGGATTTACGTGGCTGGCAGGACCAAGCCTCGCTAACCCAATTACCGACTCATGGGTATTGGGTCCTGGCAAGACAAGGTGACAACATCACCGCCGAACCTGTTGAACAGTTGCACCACGCGAGCCTGGGTCGCTTGCAACCACTGACCATGGATCAAGTCCCCGAGCCGGAGGACCAGATAAATCTGGCTTACTTTGCAGGCAAGCGCTGGCTAAGTGCCGCTGCCATCAATCAAGTTTCTGCTTTTCTTTGACGATTTTATCGACTTGGGCCTGATCTTCGATAACTTCGAAAATCTCGCTGGCGGCATCACCAAGTTTTTGGTTAATTAAACGTATACTTTCATAAATATGGGCAACCCTGGTGCGATAGGCCTGAACAGCGGCTTGGTCTTCAAGGCCTACCGTTTGTACGATGGTGTCCTCAACAACTTGGTGGATACCCTCTACCATACGCGAACCACGCTCTACAGACTCCTGCAGCAGGTCCTTGATAGCTTCAATCTGTTGTAGTAATGCCATGATGTCACCTCGATGCCCTGATTGACAGGGAGTAAATAGAACACACTACTTATGTTGTTGGGGATTAAAGATGATAGCTAGACCGTGTTACAGCAAAGTACATACCGTAGAACTAACCTAGCAAATATCTACCCCAAAAATTGCTGATATACATTTTCCCCAAAGACAACATATGTTTAAAGTCCTTGCCTAGATAGATAGGGAGCATTCAGCTTAATGCCAACATACCTAGTCAAAAATTTGTTGTAGTTTCCCCATGTTTTAGCTGAATTTTCGCAAATGAACGCTAAATAAGAGAATATAGGCGTACAAAATGCCATAATAGGCGACTTTTAGTCAACATATGTACACTGTAATCGGATGGGCGGTATTTTTGAAAGCACAGTTGTGCTTTCGAACAGAGGCCTTATTTGATACTCTAAATGTCCTTTTCTATCACAATAATGAAATAAACTCTTGGGCGGTGGCTGATCATCAGGGGGGAGGTAAGATGATGCTTGGCTCTGTTGCTGCCTGGGGTAATGAGGAGTTGACCGTCATGACCTTGCGCGTAGAACGCAAACTTCAAACCCGACATACGCTGATGGATGCAGCCCTGAAGTTGCTTGATGAAGGAAGGAGTTTTGCCAGCCTCAGTTTGCGTGAGGTTACTCGCGAGGCGGGCATTGTACCTACAGCCTTTTATCGCCACTTTGAAAGTATGGATGATTTGGGACTGGCACTGGTGGAGTCGACGATTACCACATTGAGGCAACTCGTTCGCGGCGCCCGGCAGCATTTGCAAACGGGCAATATGATTATCAGTGCTAGCGTCAAAGTGTTTCTGGAGTTTGTATCCATGAACCACCGTGAAGTTGGATTTGCAGTACGGGAGCGATTTGGTGGTTCAACGGTAATTCGGCATGCTATTGCCCGCGAAATACATGTGTTTTCACAGGATTTGGCTGCAGATTTGTTGAGATTTCCTTTGTTTAACCAAATGCGTCGCCAGGATGTAGATATGGTCGCAGGGTTTTTAGTGACTTCGGTAGCCAACGCTGCAGGAGAATGGCTTGAAATTGATCAACAGGATGAACTGCGGCGGGTAGCTTATCGAGAAGCACTGGTCAAACAGCTCCGTTTGGTGCTGCTAGGCACAATGGCATGGCGGCCCACGCATCCTTGAGGCATAGCGAATAAAGCCATGTCATGGGTACTCGCATCTGCAACTAATAACTCGTGAAGGTGCTGATCTGTTGCCCAGCCATAAAACGTATCGCTGATATTGTTTTTTGTGATATTGGTTGTATATACCACCCGACCCCGTTGCTGCTGTAAAATGCGGTGATGCCCAGATAACTTGAGCTGACGACATCAAATTATGTTTGCTCCAGCACGTGGCGATTAGTGCATGTTTGGGTATAGTTTCCCTCAGAAGAGGAATCCTGCTGAGTGATGGCTGGATTTGTAGCCCAGAAGGGCTGAATGGGAAGGGTAATCATTTGCGTTTATTCCACCGTTAAGAGTATTGGGCATGGATTTTTCCCAGCGGTACGATGTCATCGTCATTGGTGGAGGCCATGCCGGCACTGAGGCGGCTTTAGCCTCTGCCCGTATAGGCTGTGCGACGCTGTTGTTGACACACAACATAGAAACTCTGGGCCAAATGAGCTGTAACCCTGCTATTGGTGGGATAGGCAAAAGCCATTTGGTTCGCGAGATTGATGCCATGGGGGGTGCCATGGCTCAGGCAACAGACCGTGCGGGTATCCAGTTTCGTGTTTTGAATGCACGCAAGGGGCCGGCAGTGCGGGCTACGCGAGCCCAGGCCGATCGTGTGCTTTACAAGGCAGCCATTCGTAACATCCTGGAAAACCAACCAGGGTTACACCTGTTCCAGCAGGCGGTCGATGACCTCATCGTGACGGGCGATCGAATAGAAGGTGTGATCACGCAAAGCGGCCTGAGATTTTACGCCCGCAGCATCGTATTAACAGCTGGAACCTTTTTGGCGGGTTTGCTCCATGTTGGGTTGAGCCACTACCCGGGTGGGCGCGCTGGTGATCCTGCCGCGGTCAGTTTATCTGCGCGCTTGCGTGAACTTCCGCTGCGTGTGGGGCGTCTGAAGACGGGAACGCCGCCTCGGATTGACAGGCGTACTATCGATTTTTCCCGATTGGCTGAACAGCATGGAGATACGCCGGTCCCGGTCATGTCGTTCATGGGTGATGCATCCTGGCATCCACGTCAGGTTCCCTGCCACATGACCTATACCAATGAACGAACGCATGACATCATACGTGCCAATCTTGACCGTTCCCCCATGTATACGGGGGTGATAGAAGGTGTTGGACCACGATATTGTCCGTCGATAGAAGACAAGATTCACCGTTTTGCGGATAAGTCTTCGCATCAGATATTCCTCGAGCCAGAAGGACTAAATGCCCAGGAAATCTATCCCAATGGCATCTCGACGTCCCTGCCTTTTGATGTACAGCAGCAGTTAGTGCGTACCATTCCCGGTATGGAGAACGCGCATATCACGCGCCCTGGCTATGCTATCGAATACGATTTTTTTGATCCTCGCGACTTGCGGCCTACCCTGGAGTCCCGTTGTTTGCAAGGACTGTACATGGCAGGACAAATCAATGGAACGACAGGGTATGAGGAAGCTGCAGCTCAGGGATTATTGGCAGGCATCAATGCAGCTTTATCGGCGCAAGAGCGCGAACCTTGGTTCCCAACACGGGATCAGGCCTATTTGGGTGTGATGGTCGATGACTTGATCACCCTGGGTACGCGCGAGCCCTACCGCATGTTTACATCAAGAGCGGAATATCGGCTGCAATTGCGCGAGGACAATGCTGATGAGCGTCTGACCCCCGTAGGTTATGGGTTGGGCGTGGTCGATGAACAGCGCTGGGAGTTGTTCAATCGTAAACAGGCTTTGGTGCAACTAGAATCGCGCTGGTTACGTGATACGGTCATGCACCCCAACACCCCTGAAGCACTGGCGCTGAACGAATGCACAGGGGAAATCCTGAGTCGGGAATATGCCCTATTGGAGCTTCTGCGGCGTCCCGGGGTGACCATGTCAAACTTGCTGGGTGTCATGGGTCGGGAAACCGATGCCATCGTGGCCGAGCAATTGGAAATACACACGAAGTATGCGGGGTATATCGATCGACAGGCAGAAGATATTGCCAGGTTGCGTAAGCATGAAGACCTGAGTCTGCCTGAGGATTTTGACTATCTGTCGGTATCGGGTCTTTCCAATGAAGTCAGGCAGAAACTGCGCGAAGCCAAGCCTCATTCACTAGCCCAGGCTGGCCGAATTCCAGGTGTGACACCCGCAGCAGTTTCCCTGCTTTTGATTCACCTGCGCAAGCAGGGTTCATTGCCGCGTGCATCATGAAGGATGATGCACGCAGTTACCTGCATCAGGGGTTGCAAGGACGTGCTGATTCCCAAGCTCTGGCGCGACTGGAAGCCTATGTCGATGCGCTGCTTAAATGGAATCGCGCCTATAACCTGACGGCGCTCAAGGAAGAAAAACAGGTTGTCGTGCGACATATCCTGGATTCAGCAAGTATCCTGCCGGCTTTGCAGTCTCCCCTGCTGGATGTAGGAACCGGGCCAGGCTTACCAGGGCTGGTACTCTCGATATTAAAACCGGATGCAGATATCACGCTTTTAGACAGCAATGGAAAAAAAGTACGGTTTCTCCGGCAGATGATCAGTGAACTTGAGCTTCCCAAGGTTGAGGTCATACTGGGGCGTGTAGAAGATCAGCGTGGACACCACTACCAGGCAATCAGTAGCCGCGCCTTTGCCAGTTTGCTGGATATGCGCGAAGCCTGTCATCATTTGCTGGTGCATGGGGGCTGTTATCTGGCCATGAAAGGGCGTTATCCTGAGGAGGAATTGCAACAGCTGCCTGAAGAAGTCGAGGTAGTAGCTTGTCAGGTCCTGGAAGTACCCTATTTGCAGGAAGCAAGACATCTGGTCATATTGCGTGAGCGTCACCCCGCTGAGGAGTAACCATGGACAAAATTTTTGCCATTGCCAACCAGAAAGGCGGTGTAGGGAAGACAACGACCAGTGTGAATCTGGCCGCCTGCCTGGCAGCAACACGTCGCCGGATTTTGCTCGTGGACATGGATCCACAAGGCAACGCGACCATGGGGTCAGGGCAAGACAAGTATGAGCTGGAACGAAGTGCTTATGACGTACTGACACGTAGCTGTTCGCTGGATGCTGCCCTGCAAAAACAATTGCCTGCAGGTTATCATTTGCTCGGTGCTAATCACGACCTGGTTGCAGCCGAGGTTGAATTGGTCAGCGCCATTGGGCGCGAGTTGCGCTTACGGCAAGCCTTGGAGACGGTCAAGGACAACTATGACCTTATCCTGATTGATTGCGCTCCTTCCCTAAATCTATTAACCATCAACGCACTGGTCGCCGCCGATGCGGTGATTATTCCCATGCAGTGTGAATACTTTGCCCTAGAAGGCTTAGCAGCCCTTAAAGACACCATTGAACAAGTTAGTGCCTCGGTCAACCCAGGACTGCATATTGCAGGTATCCTGCGCACTATGTTTGATCCGCGCAATACCCTGTCGACGGATGTCTCATCAGAATTACAACAGCATTTCCCTGAGCAGTTGTTTGAAACCATCATTCCGCGCAATATCCGTTTAGCCGAGGCACCTGCCCATGGCAAGCCGGTACTGTTGTATGACAAGGCATCGCGCGGTTCTATGGCTTATCTGGCCTTGACTGCAGAGATATTACGCCGACAGGACCAGCATGTAGCTTCATCTGCTTGATAAGATTGCTTACGTGGAGTTGATTAACAGTGAATACTAAAAAAAGGGGACTGGGCAGCGGTCGCGGACTGTCTGCCTTGCTCGGTCAAGCCAGAGAGGTAGCTCAAGATATTGTAGCCATCTCTGAGGGGCATTTTGATGATGGCGAACTGCGCCGTTTGCCCTTGCATCAATTTCAACGTGGCCGCTACCAGCCGCGACGTGACATGGACGAGGATGCCCTCAAAGAATTGAGCGAATCAATACGTCAGCATGGGGTAATGCAGCCCATCGTGGTCCGGCGTATTGCGGATGATCGCTATGAAATCATCGCTGGAGAGCGGCGCTGGAGAGCGGCACAGCAGGCTGGACTGGAAACCATACCTGCCATCCTGCGCGATATCAGTGATGAAACCTCATCGATCATGGCCTTGATTGAAAATATCCAGCGTGAGGATTTAAATCCGCTGGAACAAGCCATGGCATTACAGCGCATGTCTCAGGAGTTTGACCTGACCCATGAAAAGCTAGCTGATACGGTGGGAAAATCCCGCGCCAGTGTTACTAATCTTCTCCGCCTTTTGCAGTTGCAACCCGATGTTCGTCAAATGCTTGAAAACGGCGACATTGATATGGGGCATGCGCGAGCTCTGTTGGGATTGCAAGCGGGTGTACAAAGTGAGGCAGCAAGACAGGTTTGCGCACGTGCCTTGTCGGTCAGACAGACCGAAGAACTGGTGCGTAAAATGCAGCAGCCGACTACGCAGAAAACAACGGAAAAGCAGAATCCTGATGTACGACGACTGGCGGAAGGACTGAGTGAACGCCTTGGGGCCCCCGTGCGTATTGATTACGATGATCGAGGGCGGGGAAAACTGACGATCGCCTACAGTTCCTTAGATGAACTGGATGGTATTCTGGCACGTATACGATAGAAGAGGATGGTTCATGACAGTACTCGTTCAGCCTGGGTTTCACCACTATCAGTTTCGGATTCGGGCAGATCAGCATGAATGGCTGGCAGATCTAGATCGTACGGTGGGTGGTGATGATACCGGTCCTAATCCGCACCACTTGCTGGAATCAGCGTTAGCCGTATGTACGGCACAGACACTGACCATGTACGCCGAACGCAAACAGTGGCCATTGCAAGGATTGCATGTGCAAGTGGCTAGCGAAACGGTAGATGGCAAGACCCAACTGCAGCGGCGCATCGAGTTGATCGGAGATCTGGATGACAGCCAACGCGAAAAGCTCCTGCAAATTGCTGATCGCTGCCCCATACATCGCGTTCTGACAGGCCCCATCGCGGTGCATTCTGAATTAAGTTCGTCGCCCCTGACCTGAAAATGGGCTTAATTTAAAAGACTGTTTTAAAAATCCCTACCCTGGCCAGAATGTCTTAGATCAAGAAAGCCCCCTATTTGCCTCAAAATATGGCATACAATGTCCTCCTGCGGTTGCGGTACTGGCCAAGAATATTTATAATCCGCGCGCTTAGAAGGCTATCCATGAACAATTTTTTAAGTGTGGATGGCTGCGTGGGGTCAACACGGGGTCTAGCATGAAACCTCCGTTCCAGCAGGACCTACGAGTCAGTTGGGCGCTTTGTCAGCTTGCCTTGGGGCTAATGGCTCTAAGCATGGCGGCCTGGCACTCCTGTGCAGCCGCTGGAGCTGCCCTTGAGGGGGTGGCCGTTGCGTGGGTAGCTTCTCTGTGGTGGGTATGGCAGGCTTATCGTTTTCATGCGGCCTTAGGGCCAGCCCTGGCATTACAGGGTATGTACCGCGCTGAGTTTGGCAAAATGCTGTTTGCTTGCTTGCTACTCGGTGTGTTGTTCAAAGCGCAACATGGCTGGCAGGCGGGCTACCTACTGCTGGGCTACAGTTTGCCACAGCTGGGCATGTGGCTGGTTTTAGCCATGCAAGGTTTGAATAAATGGCGAATCGGAAACTCCGATAAGCCAAGCAGTATCCCTTAGGCGTGATTGAGAGACGGTGGAAGTTTATGGCCCTAACGTCCGGCGAGTATATCAAGCACCATTTAACCAACTTGACGTGGGGATGCCACGCTGGTCATTGTGGTATTGCGTCATCCATGGACGAAGCGCATGCCATGGGATTCTGGTCGGTGCATGTGGACAGCATGGCGTGGTCGATAGGAACAGCCGTTGTCCTGGCGTGGCTGTTGCGCAGCGTCGCGGTCCGCATGACCAGCGGCGTGCCTGGTAAGTTGCAAAATCTGGTCGAAGTCCTGGTAAATTTCGTCGACAGTTCGGTGGAGGGAATTATTAAGGGGCGTCAGGCTAGCCCCATGATAGCACCCATGGCACTTACCTTGTTTGTTTGGATATTCGCCATGAATTTCATGGACTTGATTCCAGTAGACATACTGCCTATGGCGTTTCAGGCCATGGGTGTAGAACATATGCGTGTGGTTCCGACCACAGATCCCAACATTACCTTAGGGATGGCTGTGTTTGTATTCCTGATGATCATATTCTTCAGTATACGACACAAGGGCGTAGGTGGTTTTGTCGGCGAGCTGACCTTGCATCCGTTCAATCACCCTGTATTCATCCCGTTCAATTTTCTGCTCGAAGGCGTTGGGCTGTTGGCGAAACCGGTTTCACTAGGCATGCGACTTTTTGGCAATATGTACGCAGGTGAGCTGATCTTTATTCTTATCTGTACTATGTACGCGGCCAATGTGTTCTTGGGGTCGTTTGGCGTAGTGCTGCAGTGGGCGTGGGCTGTTTTCCATATCCTGATCATCACGCTGCAGGCCTTTATTTTTATGATGTTGACCATTGTGTATATGAGTGCTGCACAGGAATCACATCACTAAGCAAGTGTTATGGGTATTTACGATTTATTTAACTGAAGAAACGAGGTGTAGAAATGGAAACTGTTCTGGGTCTGACCGGTATTGCTGTGGCCATTTTGATCGGTGCCGGCGCTTTGGGTACCGCCATTGGCTTCGGCCTGCTGGGCGGAAAGTTTCTGGAAGGTTCTGCTCGCCAGCCCGAACTCGCTCCTATGCTGCAGACTAAAATGTTCATCGTGGCTGGTTTGCTCGATGCCATCTCGATGATTGGTGTCGGTATTGGCCTGTACCTGCTGTTTGCCAATCCGTTTGTGGCTCAGATCGCCCAACACGTCGCAAAATAAGGCGGCCAAGGTTTGGAGGCGGGTGGTCAATGTAGAGGCCACCCACAAGCAATGAGAACAGGTGAGGTGTCAGCGTGGATATCAACGCAACCCTGATCGGGCAGCTCGTATCACTGGCAATCTTCGTGTGGTTTTGCATGAAGTATGTCTGGCCGCCCATCACGTCGGCTTTGGCCGAGCGTCAAAGCAAGATCGAAGAAGGTCTAAATGCTGCTTCGAAAGCTGAACAGAGCCTTCAGGAAGCACAAGCCAAGGTTGCTGATGAACTCAAGGCAGCCAAACAGCAGGCAGCTCAACTCATTGAGCAGGCTAACCAGCGTGCTGTGGCCATGGTCGAAGAGGCCAAGCACCAGGCAGCTCTGGAAGCAGCTCGTGTCAAGACAGCGGCTCAAGCTGAAATGGAGCAGGATGTCAGCCGGGCTCGCGATCAGTTGCGGCGTGAACTTGGACAGCTGGCAGTGCTGGGGGCCGAAAAGATTCTGGGCGGAGAAGTTAATCCGCAGAAGCATGATGCCATGTTGAACGAACTGGCAGGTCAACTGTAAGCGGGAGCATCGAGCATGGCTGAGTTGACAACCCTTGCAAGGCCCTACGCCAAGGCCGTATTTCGTTTGGCCTTGGAGCAGAAAAACCTGGCTGAATGGTCGGATGTTCTGGCTTTGCTGGCAGCGTTTATGCACGATAAGGAGCTGGCTGCTTATTTGAGCCAGCCGCGCTGGACGGCGGCTGAGCAAGCTGCAGCCCTGTGCAAGGTCGCTGGTGAAGCCGTTAGTCCGCAAGCCCAAGCTTTGGTTGGCGAACTGGCACACTACAAGCGATTAACGCTGCTTCCCTACATCGCCGCTTTATATGAGCAGTACCGGGCTGATCAAGAGCGCAGTGTAGAGGTGCAAGTGACCTCGGCCTACGACATGACACCTGAACAGACGCTTCAGCTAAAGCAGGCGCTTGGGCGTCGCCTTGGCCGTGAGGTGCATATTGCTTCCCATACCGATGCCAGCCTTTTGGGTGGCGTCATCGTGCACGCAGGTGATTTGGTTATCGATGCCTCCGTGCGTGGACGAATCGCAAAATTACGCGATTCCCTGAATTCTTAAGTTTGAGGGCTTAGAGCATGCAGCAACTCAACCCCGCAGAGATCAGCGAGCTGATCAAGCAGCGTATCACCGATCTGAAGACCGCATCGGAAGCGCGTAATGAAGGTACGGTGGTGTCGGTCTCCGACGGTATCGTTCGTATTCATGGCCTTGCCGATGTCATGTACGGTGAAATGATCGAGTTCGATGGTAATGTCTTTGGCATGGCTTTGAACCTCGAGCAGGACTCCGTTGGCGCTGTCGTCTTGGGTGACTACCTGAAACTGGCAGAAGGGCAAAAGGCCCGTTGCACAGGTCGCGTCGTGGAAGTGCCCGTAGGCCCCGAACTGCTGGGTCGTGTCGTAGACGCTCTCGGTATACCCATTGATGGACGTGGTCCGATCAATGCGAAACTGCAGGATCATATTGAAAAAGTCGCGCCCGGCGTGATTTGGCGTAAGTCAGTAGATCAGCCCGTGCAGACCGGTTATAAAGCCGTAGACTCGATGGTTCCCATCGGACGCGGCCAACGTGAACTGATCATTGGCGATCGCCAGACCGGCAAAACAGCCCTGGCTGTCGACACCATTATTGCGCAGAAGGCCTCTGGCATTAAATGCGTCTATGTAGCAGTAGGCCAGAAGCAATCAACGATCGCCAATGTGGTGCGCAAGCTTGAAGAACATGGCGCCATGGCTTATACCACCGTGGTGGCAGCCTCAGCCTCGGATCCAGCCTCCATGCAGTTCATTGCACCGTTTACCGGCTGCACCATGGGTGAGTACTTCCGTGATCGCGGTGAAGATGCCCTGATCATTTATGATGATTTGACCAAACAGGCTTGGGCTTACCGTCAAATTTCCTTGCTGCTACGTCGTCCCCCCGGACGCGAAGCTTACCCTGGCGACGTTTTCTACCTGCACTCACGCCTGCTCGAACGTGCAGCTCGCGTTTCAGAAGAGTATGTGGAGAAGTTCACTCAGGGTGCCATTAAAGGAAAGACGGGTTCGCTAACAGCTTTGCCTATTATTGAAACTCAGGCAGGGGATGTCTCGGCATTCGTACCGACCAATGTCATCTCGATTACCGATGGTCAGATCTTTCTGGAAACCGGTTTGTTCAATGCAGGTGTGCGTCCTGCCATGAACGCAGGTATTTCGGTATCACGCGTCGGTGGTGCAGCACAAACCAAGATCATCAAGAAATTAGGTGGTGGTATTCGTCTGGCCTTGGCTCAGTACCGTGAACTTGCTGCCTTCGCTCAGTTTGCCTCAGATCTGGATGATATCACACGCAAACAGCTTGAGCATGGTCAGCGTGTCACCGAGTTGATGAAGCAAAAGCAGTATGCTCCCTTCTCGATAGCCGATATGGCAGTCTCTATTTTTGCCTCCAATGAAGGCTTCTTAAGCGATATAGAAGTCAAGAAAATTGGTGCCTTTGAATCAGCGCTGCTGTCTTATATGAACACACAGTGCAAGGACCTTATGGAAGGCATCAATACCACGGCCAATTACAACGGCGAGATAGAAGGCGCGTTGCGCCGCGGTATTGAGCAGTTCAAGGCGACTCAGACTTGGTGATGGTGGAACGAGGCTAAATAATGGCCAGTTTGAAAGAGATACGCATCAAAGTTGCTAGCATCAAGAGCACGCAGAAGATTACCAAGGCGATGCAGTTGGTGGCGGCGAGCAAGATGAAAAAGGCTCAGGAGCGCATGGCTGCTGGGAAGCCTTATGCTAAGAAGATACGCGAAGTGATGGCGCACATTGCGCACGCATCGACCGAGTATCGGCATGAGTACATGATAGAGCGCCCGGTACGTCGTGTCGGGTATATCATCATTAGCTCTGACCGTGGTCTATGTGGCGGCTTGAACATCAATCTATTTAAAAAGGTGGTCAGTGAAGTGCGTGCTGGCCGCGAGCAAGGCATTGAAGCTGAGTTTGTTCTGATAGGGCAGAAGGCAGTCAGCTTTTTCAAGAACGTGGGTGGCAAAGTGGTGGGTGCGCGCACCCATCTCGGTGATGCCCCATCGGAAGCTGATTTAATCGGTACGGTCAAGTTGATGCTGGATGCTTTCGCTGAAGGTCGGGTGGATATCATACATCTGGTCAGCAATGTATTTGTGAATACGATGACGCAACAGCCGCAGTTGCAGCAGCTGGTGCCTTTGCCCAAAGAAACGGTCGAGGCCCTGACGCGACGAGGTGACACCAGCTGGGATTATATCTACGAGCCTGATGCTCAGCTATTACTCGATAGCTTGATGGTTCGTTTTATTGAGTCTCAGGTCTATCAGGG
>JABEVH010000186.1 GCA_013043915.1 Pseudomonadales bacterium | reverse complement strand
GTGAAGTAGTCAGTATCAAGACCGACTTGCTGGATTTACTGGTGCACAGTGATTTTATACCGGTGATTGCCCCAGTAGGAGTGGGTGATGACGGTGAGTCTTATAACATTAACGCCGATTTGGTGGCGGGCAAGGTGGCTGAAGCCTTGAGAGCTGAGAAGTTGATCTTGGCAACAAACATTCCGGGTGTGCTTGATAAAAACAAGAACATACTTACCGGATTAACTACTGCCGATGTCGATGCACTGATTGCGGATGGTACTATTTACGGCGGGATGTTGCCCAAGATTGCCTGTGCTCTTGATGCGGTAAAAAGTGGAGTGACCAGTGCCCATATTTTTGATGGGCGGTTGCCTCATGCCACCTTGCTGGAAGTATTTACCGATGAAGGCATGGGCACACTCATCAGTAATCGCAAATTTATCAGATAAGCGCAGAAAACACAGCCTTTAGCAGCATGAGCGTGTGACATCCTCCCCGCCCTCAGTCGACTGTTGCAGGGGGCTACGTAAGATACCCATGTAGGGGTGTAGGAGGCAGGGCGGCAAGGAGCGGTTGCTAGGTGTTCCGTTCGTAGACCACGGTGCTGAAAGGAAGACCCGTGGTAGACAGCTGTCGTTGTCGCAAGGTTTCATGAAACTGTGTCCGGTCCCAGGCGGGGAACCATGTATCTCCCGGGAAGGCTTGCTCGATTTCAGTGAGATAGATCTTTTCAACAGATGGCAGGGCTAAAGCATAAATCTCAGCCCCACCTATGACCACGGCCTCTTCTGCGCCCTGACTTGCGTGCTCACAAGCGGCTTGTAGCGAGGTGAAGTAGTGAATACGTTCATCCGATGAGAGATGAGACTGACGGCTCAAGACCAGATGCGCTCTCCCCGGCAACAAGCCAGGAAGTGACTTGAAGGTACGGTAGCCCATAATCATGGGTTTGTTGCCGGTCACCTGCCGAAAATACTTCAGATCCTCAGGTAGGTGCCAAGGTAGCTTTCCCTGAATACCTATAACTCCGTTGGCGGCTACGGCGGCAATCAGCGCTAGTTTCATACGGCGACCGGGGCAGGAATGGCAGGATCACAGACATAGTTGCTTAAGGTAAAATCTTCATAGCGAAACGAGAACAGATCCTGCACCTTAGCATTTAGGGTCATGCAGGGTAGTGGATGAGGTGATCGGTTCAGTTGCAGGTCAGCTTGTTGCAGGTGATTGCCGTAAAGATGGCAGTCTCCACCCGTCCAGATAAACTCACCGGGCGTCAGTTGAGTCACTTGCGCCAGCATCATGGTCAGTAGTGCGTAGCTGGCGATATTGAAGGGAACGCCCAGGAAGACATCAGCACTACGCTGATAAAGTTGGCAGGAAAGTTTACCCTGCGCTACATAAAACTGAAAAAGCAGATGACAGGGCGCTAAAGCCATGGCCGGCAAGTCAGCAACATTCCAGGCAGATACGATAAGTCGCCGAGAATTGGGTTGGTGGACCACGTCATGAAGAAGTTGTTGAATCTGATCGATATGCTGGCCATCAGGGGTCGGCCAGGATCGCCATTGATACCCGTAGACGGGACCCAGTTCACCGGACTCATTGGCCCATTCGTTCCAGATGCTGACACCATGCTCACGAAGGTAGCTGATGTTGGTGCTGCCTTGCAGGAACCAGAGCAACTCATGAATGATGGATTTTAAGTGCACCTTTTTGGTTGTCACCAGAGGAAATCCCTGGGCAAGGTCAAAACGCATCTGGTGTCCGAAGATTGAATATGTGCCTGTGCCTGTACGATCCTCACGGTATACACCTTCCTGCCGGATCTTACGCATCAGATCAAGGTAGTTATTCATGCTGCAGCCTTCTTGCGGTAAGCCACGACCATAAGGAGTATGCCGGCCAGGATCATGGGAGCAGATAACATCTGTCCCTTGGTCATCCAGCCGAGCAAAATATAGCCTTGGTCAGCATCTGGTTCGCGGAAAAACTCCATGCAGAATCGTGCCGTTCCATACCCGATCAGAAATAAGGCAGATACGGCCATGCGTGGACGAGGGCGCGATGAGAACCACCACAACAGGATAAATAAAAGTATTCCTTCCGCTCCTGCTTCATAGAGTTCAGACGGGTGGCGGGGCAAGTTGTCAACATGGGGGTAAATCATGGCCCAGGGAAGATGGGTATCCGTGACGGGGCGTCCCCATAGTTCTCCGCCAATGAAATTTCCGATTCTGCCAAAGAACAGGCCGGGGGGAACCAGGGGAGCGATGAAATCGGTGATCTGAAAAAATACCCTCTTCGTATTTTTGCCAAACAACCACATGGCAAAAAATACACCTAGCATCCCGCCGTGGAAGCTCATGCCACCCTCCCACACACGGAATATCCACAGAGGATCAGCTAGCGCGCGCTGAGGCTCATAAAACAGTACATAACCAAGCCGGCCACCCAGAATAACGCCCATGGCGGCATAAAAAATAACATCACCGACTTCATCGGATGTCCAGCCAGAGGCCGCTTGACGGGCTCGGTAACTCCCTAGAGCCCACCCGCTGGCAAATCCGCAGAGGTACATAACACCGTACCAGTGTACGGCGATGGGCCCAAGAGATAATGCAATAGGGTTAATATGGGGGTAAATCAGCACAGCAGCTCTTCCCAATGAACTTTAAGAGCTGCCTATTCTAGTCGTTTTGGCAAGGAGGTGGGTATGTGTTTGTTAGCCTGGGCTTGGCAAATGGATGAGCATTGGCCCCTGGTTTTATTAGGCAATCGTGATGAACGCCATAATCGCCTGACCAGACCCTTGCATCGCTGGGAAGGCTCAAGCCTGGTAGCAGGCCAGGATATGGAGGCTGGGGGCACGTGGTTAGGTATTGCTGGAGCCGGTCGTTTGGCTGCACTGACCAATGTACGAGAGCCGGGTCGTTTGGCCGGTAAGTACTCACGGGGACATCTGGTGATGGACTTTCTGACTTCTTCCCTGTCTCTGGATGATTATGCTCACGGTGTTCAGGGGCGAGAACAAGACTATGGCGGTTTTAATCTAGTCCTGCGTGAGGGTGATCAGATGGTGGTTATCAGTAATCGCGGCAGAAGTTATCAGGTCCTAAAGCCTGGGTTCTATGTGTTGTCTAATGCAGCCCTCGATACGCCCTGGCCCAAGTCGCTTAGATTAAAAGAGCTATTGCAGCTGCATATGGCTCACGTAGAGACGGATTGGTTGCCATGGTTGTCCGATACTTCGCAGGCTCCTGATGAGTTGTTGCCTGATACGGGAGTAGGTTTGGAATGGGAGAGATTTTTATCAGCCAGTTTAATTGTGTCCCCAGGATACGGTACCCGTTGCTCATCCCTGGTACGCCAGGGGCATAAAAATCAATGGGAGTTCAGGGAACAAACCTGGACTGCTGACGGCCATCCCCAGGATGCTTGCCGTGTAGAACGAGCGTGGTCTGTATGAATACCACAGCGGGTATTTCAACCAGGTCAGGAAAATTGCCAGCGAGTATCAGGATGCTGGGATGGGTTAGTCTGTTGATGGATGTGTCCTCAGAAATGATCCACAGCTTGCTTCCCCTATTTATGGTGTCTGTGCTGGGAGCAACGGTTCTGCAGGTGGGGTGGGTAGAAGGGTTGGCGACATCGATGGCCCTGATCATAAAAATATTTTCAGGCACACTTAGTGATTTTTGCGGGCGTCGAAAAACATGGGTGGTCATAGGCTATGGCTTGAGTGCTTTGACGAAACCGCTTTTTGCCCTGGCCCCAACGCTGGATCTGGTGATCACGGCACGCTTGGTAGATAGGCTGGGCAAGGGGATTCGCGGCGCGCCACGTGATGCCTTGATTGCTGACCTGGTGCCTAAGGCACAGCGCGGAGCAGCTTTTGGTTTAAGGCAATCTATGGATACCGCAGGTGCCATTTTGGGGCCTATGCTGGCTGTAATTTTTATGGTTCTGGGGTTTGAATCGTATCGCATGGTGTTTGCCCTCGCTGTTGTGCCTGCTTTCTTCGCTGTGTTCTTGCTGGTGCTCGGAGTCAAAGAGCCTTCTTCCCTCCGCGTTATTTCACCCTCACTGTCCATTCATGTGGGTAAGTTGCTTGCCCTGAAAGGGCGTTATCTCAGGTTGCTGGTACTGGGTGTTTTGTTTTCCCTGGCGCGATTCAGTGAGGCTTTTCTATTACTGGATGCACGTCAAACGGGGCTCGCTGTAGCCTGGGTACCTATGGTTATGGTGGTCATGAATGTCACCTATGCCAGCGTGGCTTATCCGGCAGGTCGCTGGTCTGACCGGATCAGTCGGTCTCATCTGTTGCTGGCAGGACTGGTGGTGCTCATCGCTGCTGATATGCTGCTGGCATCTTGCCAGGGGTTGGGGATGATTATGCTTGGAGCGGGTATTTGGGGCGTACATTTGGGGCTGACCCAGGGCGTGCTGACGACCATGGTAGCTGATTCTGCGCCAGCGGAACTGCGTGGCACCGCCCTAGGGGCATTTAATGCCGTTTGTGGTATGGCACTATTAATAGCCAGTGTGCTGGCAGGTTACCTCTGGAGCTGGAAGGGCAGCTCCATGACCTTCTATACTGGTGCTGCCTTTAGTGTGTTGGCCTTGGTATTTTTGGTGTGGGTAAAAGAGCGCTAGTTTTTGCACGGACCATGCATTCCCTATCAACCAATATCGGCCAGAATCCCCTCGCTTGCCGTCCTTACAGGAACTTCGATAGCTTCCAATCGGTTCAGAGGTAAGTATGGGTTAGGGAACCAGCAGAAACTCCAATAGCGCTTTTTGTGCATGCAGGCGATTCTCTGCTTCATCCCAGACAACGGCGCGAGGGTCATCGAGCATGTCATCGGAGATTTCTTCTCCGCGGTGTGCAGGAAGGCAATGCATAAAAAGGGCATCGGGTCGGGCAAGGTCCATCAACCTAGGGCTGATTTGATAGGCAGAAAAACGTCTTTTTCTTACGCTGGTTTCATTTTCCTGGCCCATGGATGTCCAGACATCTGTGGCTATCAGGTCAGCATCACGTGCCGCTTCCTCCGCTGTCTTGACGAGCTCAACATGGGCCTGAAAGCGAGTCAGCAGGGCTGGATCAGGTTCAAAGCCATAGGGACAGGCAATTTTGAGCTGAAAATCAAATCGATGGGCAGCATGGATATAGGAATTGCACATATTGTTGCCATCACCTATCCAGGCAAAAGTTTTGCCAGCAAGTTCACCCCGGAGTTCAAGATAAGTTTGCAGGTCAGCTAACAATTGACAGGGATGATGAGCATCGGTGAGAGCATTGATCACGGGTACGCGAGACCAGGCTGCAAATCTCTCTACAATGGCATGTTCAAATGTGCGAATCATCACCACATCACACATACGCGAGATAACGCGCGCTGAGTCTTCTATGGGCTCGCCGCGGCCTAGCTGGGTATCGCGTGGTGATAAAAATATGGCGTGACCGCCGAACTGCGCCATGCCCGCTTCAAATGACACGCGGGTGCGGGTGCTGGATTTCTCAAAAATCATGCCCATGACCCTGCCTTTGAGCGGTTCATAAATGACACGCTCATGATGCATGCGCTTGAGCTCTATGGCTCGATACAGCAGGGATTTAAGCTCATCAGCTTCTAGGTCAAGTAGGGTTAGGAAATGTCTAGCCGTCATGCCCCGGCCACCTCGCGCAAATAGTTTTCGACCACCGTAGAAAGGCGGTCCACCAACAAAGCACATTCTTCAGTGCTAATAATCAACGGCGGTAAAAGACGTATGCGGTTTTCCGAGGAAACAGCAAAAAGTACACCGGCATCACGGCCTCGCTCTACCAGGGGCAATGCAGATACGGGTAACACCAGTGCCAGCATGAGTCCCAAACCGGTGACCTCAACGCCTAAGTGTCCTAACCGTTGATGAAATGCCTCTTTAAGGGCCATGCCTTGCAGGTGTGCATTCTCCATGGGTCCCTGTAAAAGCGCCCGAACGGTTGTCAAGGCAACGCGACAAGCCAAAGGCGTTCCGCCGTAGGTGGTTCCATGCATGCCGGGTTGAAAAAGATCTTTAGCTTTTCCTGCAGCAAGTACAGCCGCGATGGGGAAGCCATTACCCAAGCCTTCGGCTGTGGTCACAACATCGGGTAAGCTATGGCTATACTGAAACGCAAAGTACTTGCCTGTACGTGCGTTGCCGGTTTGAATTTCATCCAGCATCATCAGCCAGTCATATTGATCACAGAGCGCCCGTATCTGGTCTAGGTAGCTTTGTAGTCCCTGAGGAGGAAGCCGTACACCGCTTTCTCCTTGTATGGGTTCCACCAGCAAGGCAGTAATATTGGGATGGTGTAGCGCAGCAGCCTTGATCGCTTCGATGTCACCAAAGGGGACGTGGATAAAACCTTCAACCAGGGGCTCAAAACCTTTTTGTACCTTAACGTTGCCGGTAGCTGATAACGTAGCCAAGGTACGGCCATGAAAAGAGTTGTCCATAACGAGGACTGCCGGGTGAGCGATGCCCCGGCTATGTCCATGCAGCCTGGCCAGCTTGAGTGCTCCTTCGTTGGCTTCAGCGCCTGAGTTGGCAAAAAAACAGTTATTCATGCCGGATATTTGTGTTAACAAAGCGGCCAGCTCTTCCTGCAGAGGAATGCGGTACAGATTTGAGGTATGAATCAGCGTTGCTGCCTGATCTGCCAGGGCCGCTGCTACGTCGGGGTGTGCATGCCCCAAGCCGCATACAGCTATGCCTGCCAGGGCGTCCAGATAGGCTCGGCCAGACTCATCATAGAGCCATACCCCGGCTCCTCGAAGAAAAGCCACAGGCTGCCGCATGTAAGTCGGCATTAACGCATTATTCATGAAGGGCCTCGAACTTGGTCTAAAGCTGCAAGCGGAAACAACTTAAGGAGATCATAGCTAAAACAGGGCTAGGGAGCAATTTAGCAGTTTCGCCATCGGCAAAGACCTAGTAAAATACTCCAATATATATAAGCCTAAGGCCACAGGAGGCCATGATGGATATTGAAGCTGTCATTCGTCAGCAAATTGCTGAAAATCCGATTATTTTATTCATGAAAGGGACGCCGGAATTCCCGTCATGCGGTTTTTCTGCACGAGCTTCTGAAGTATTGGTCGGTATCGGTGAAAAATTTGCTTTTGTTAATATTCTAGAGAATCCTGAAATAAGGAGTACGTTGCCGCGTATTGCCAACTGGCCCACGTTTCCTCAGCTCTGGGTTAATGGTGAGCTGGTTGGCGGCTGTGACATCATGATGGAAATGGCTCAAAAAGGTGAGCTTGAGCCTCTGGTCAAAGGGGCGGCGGCAGCTCATCGCAATCCTGTATAAGTAGTGAACACATATTTCCTGGTTTTTTGATGCAACCTTAAGGAGTGGCGCTCATGGCAGTTCTCGTTGGCAAGCAAGCACCTGATTTTACAGTGGCAGCGGTGTTGGGTAATGGTGAGATTGTTGATAGCTTCAATCTGGCCAGTACCATCAAGGGTAAGTACGGTCTGGTTTTCTTTTATCCGCTGGACTTTACCTTTGTGTGTCCATCCGAGTTGATCGCGCTGGATCATCGGATCGATGACTTTAAAGCTCGTCATGTCGAGGTCATCGGGGTTTCGATTGATTCTCAGTTTACCCACAACGCATGGCGCAATACGCCGGTAGATGCGGGTGGTATCGGCAAGGTACGTTATACACTGGCTGCTGATGTGACCCATGAAATCGCCAAGGCCTATGATGTTGAGTCAGCAGGCGGCGTAGCATTCCGCGGTGCATTCCTCATTGATAAGGCGGGTGTGGTGCGTTCGCAAATCATTAACGACCTTCCCTTGGGTCGCAATATGGATGAATTAATCCGCTTGGTGGATGCCTTACAGTTCCATGAAGAGCATGGCGAAGTTTGCCCTGCCAACTGGAAAAAAGGTGACAAAGGCATGGATGCTACGCCTGAAGGCGTCGCTAAGTATCTGGCAGAAAATGCAGGTAAATTGTAATTTTAAAGCCAAATAGTTTCCAAGGCGCTGTGGTTATGCGCCTCGATAAGTACCTGGCGCTGGCGGCGGGCCTGACGCGAAGTCAGGCTCGTCGTGTGGTTCACTCAGGGCGGGTTTCGGTGGCTGGGGTCCGACAAAAAGACACAGGTGCTGCCTGTCAGTCGGGTGACGAGGTTCAGCTGGATGGGGAGTTGCTCATTCTGCCGGCAGAACATCGCTATTACATGCTAAATAAACCTGCTGGTCTGATCACGTCGACGCAAGATGGAGGGTATGGCACGGTAATGTCATGCTTGCCTGATGAGTTGCGCGATGGCCTGATGCCCGTTGGTCGCCTGGATAAAGAGACGACGGGTTTGCTTTTGCTCACCACCGACGGTGCCTGGTCGCAGCGCATGCGTAAGCCCGGGGTGCATAGCAAGGTCTATCGTATCACCCTGGATCAGCCTTGTACGGAGGATATGCTAAAGGCCTGGTTGCAGGGGGTGTCGTTGCGTGGCGATGAACAGCCAGGGCGTGCTCTGGCGGTAGAATGTCTGAATAGCCATGAAGTACGCATGACCGTGGATGAAGGGCGTTACCATTTGGTGCGACGAATGTGCGCAGCCGTCGGTAATCATGTCAAGGCCTTGCATCGTGAGCAAGTTGCAGGCATATGTTTGGATGCGGCATTATCTGTTGGGTCGTGGCGAGAGCTAGACGAAGCCGAGGTGCACGTCGTTGGTAGCTAGACGTGTACTTTATCTCTACCTGGTTCGTATTTTGCTGGTGACTGGCCTGGTGGGCGCCTCGATTCCGTTTTGGTGGTCGAGTTGGAAATTCCATGATCACGGTACCTGGGTTGTGATCGTGGATAATAGATCAAGTGAGGATGGCTTGCAGATTGTGGATGGTCCTTCCGGGGGGCATCATGTCAAGATCGTTGTGGTGTCTGCTTCAGGGCGGCGCTCTGTGTTTCTGTTGCCCTATGCTAATGACGTTTACATCATGCCTGATGGGCGCTGGTTTCGTATGGGAGGGGCTTGCGCCAGCTTTGTCATTCGGGGCGACGGCGAATTAGGATGTGAGCAGTCGTCGGGTAGGCGATGGGTGTGGGGTGCCGATGGTAAGTCACGCCGCGTGGGTATACCTGATCTCATTAAGGCGGAATACAAGGTGCAGGGTGGACAGGTCATGGTGAAAATTCCCGGGGTGTATCCCTAGCTGATAAATGATGAATACTCCCAGTCCGGTAACCCATAGAGGCCAGCCATATCGCCAAGCCAGCTTCCAGTCCTCTAGGCTAGGCCAAGCAGCAAGCAGGCATTGGCTGATTGCAAGTGACCCAAGAAAAAAACTCAAGTGCAGTGAGCCATATGAGGTCACTTTAAGCAGGAAAGGGAGCGCCAGTAGCCAGAGCAAAGGTGCAAGAGCAATAGGAATGACATTGTAAAAATGAAGGTTTTTACAGTTTACGCTGCCCAGTACCCAGCGCTGGCCTTGTGAACGTGGGCCCAAGCGTGGAAGTTGAGGTTGGCCGCCTAACAAGAGTGCCATCAGCCAATGACTGAACTCATGTGCCAGCGTGGCAGGAAGCGTCAGCCAGAAAAACAACCAGGGAAAACGCTTGGTCGATAGAAAAAGACCAGTACATAGCAGCGCGAAAAGAGCTGCGGCTGGATGCGAGGTAAGATCAGTCCACAAGTCATGCAACGGCGCTAACTCCAACGTAGGGCGTAAATAATCAAAGTATTTTGGTCGTATATGAAGAAAAAAGCGAGCCAGGTGCCTTCTTTATAAGGAGGCTAGTTGACAAGGAGGCAATCCATGCGCAAAATGTGCACCCTCGCGCAGGAGGGGTTCCCGAGCGGTCAAAGGGATCAGACTGTAAATCTGACGGCTCAGCCTTCGAAGGTTCGAATCCTTCCCCCTCCACCATTTTCGGGGTATGCGGGTGTAGTTTAGTGGTAGAACTTCAGCCTTCCAAGCTGATAGTGCGGGTTCGATTCCCGCCACCCGCTCCATGATGGGATTGGGCAAACGGATTGCTCATATAGCTCAGCAGGTAGAGCACTTCCTTGGTAAGGAAGAGGTCACCGGTTCGAATCCGGTTATGAGCTCCAGAGTAAATAATGGATAGCAGAAAACTGCTGTCAGTTGGTTTAAGCGTCGGCGTAAAGGCCGTAAGGGAGATGTCGAAATGGCAAAGGCAAAATTTGAACGTACCAAGCCGCATGTGAACGTAGGTACGATTGGACACGTCGACCATGGCAAGACGACGCTGACGGCGGCGATCACAACCGTGTGTTCACGTATGTTTGGTGGTGAAGCGCGAGGCTATGACCAGATTGACTCGGCTCCTGAAGAAAAGGCGCGTGGAATCACGATTAATACGGCTCACGTTGAATATGAATCACCACTGCGCCACTATGCGCATGTGGACTGCCCTGGCCATGCTGACTATGTGAAGAACATG
>JABEVH010000185.1 GCA_013043915.1 Pseudomonadales bacterium | reverse complement strand
GATTCGGATACGGCCAGGAGGTTGTAGCGGAAACGTGAGAGCCAGGAGACCCCGAATTATTAAACAGCGTAAAACCCCCTGGATTTATCCATGGGGATGTTTAGACCATCGAGCAAAGATCTCGCAGCCAATACGCGAGATCCAACATGCGCGCAAGGACCAAGTAAAAAGTCTACATGCAGAGTTCCCTGCACCTTTACTTAGGCATCAGTAATGATGCCCAACGCATCACTCTCTCATTAAGCCGGATTTACTTGACGATTAATCATCACCTTCACGGCGTCGCCATCCACCACGATACCCGCCATCGCCATAACCATAGCCACCGCGATAACCATCATCGCCTTCACCGCTATAGATGACCTGGGGCGGACCATAATAATTGGTGCTGTAGGTGGTCATCCCATAAGCAGGCTGCACCGTATAAGGTTGGGCATAAACCGGCTGAGGTTGCACATACACTTGTTGCGGTTGACCATAAGCTGGTTGATAACCATAAGCCGGTTGCGGTTGACCATAAGCTGGTTGATAACCATAAGCTGGCTGGGGTTCACCGTATCCAGCTTGCTCGCCTGTGGCATAACCGATCACAGCACCCGCTGCCGTGGCTGCAAGTCTTCCGTTTCCTTGCCCAAACATGCTACCCAATAAACCGCCCGCAACAGCCCCCATGGCTCCGCCCATCTGATCAGCACTGCAGGACAATGTCATGGCTGCGCCTAAAACAGCAACCAAGCCCAATCGTGAAATTTTCATTGCCTTATACTCCTAACTCGACCGTTTAGCCGGTTATATAAACTATAACGCTGTACTCAACAGTTTGGTTGATGAAATCACTGTTATGTTGTTAAAAATGTCGGCAGTGTCACATTTTGTGCGTCATCTCTGCCCTAAATGCTCCCGTATGGCTGATTCAGCGGCAGCTACTAGCTCATCGGCAGATTGACCCTCACGCGAGATGGCAGGCAACACCGTCCACGTGATGCGATGCCCTAGCACCAGGGGGAAGTTTTTTACACTACCCATGCGCCAAGCTCCATCGATAGCGACCGGCACCACCCAGGCATCGGGGGCATTTTTAAGTAAAACCTTGATTCCTGCTGCAGCAAAAGGCTTCATGACGCCATCTCGAGAGCGTGTTCCTTCCGGAAAAATCACGGCTGACCACGACTCCTCTTGAATCAATTTACCTAAACGACCTATCTCGCGCAAGGCCTGACGAGGATCATCCCTGTCGATCAAAGCAGCGCCACTATGGCGCAAGTTATATGAAATACTCGGCAAGCCTCGTCCTAATTCACTCTTGGAAACAAATATCGGGACATAACGCCTAAGCGCCCAAGAGATTCCTGAGATATCAATTTGATTCTGGTGATTAGACACGATAATCAGTGGTTTCCCTTCTGGAGGCCAGGATTTAACATCCAGAGTCACCCGTATGCCCAAGAACAGCAAGCAACGCAGCAATGCCCAGTTCAGAAGGCTAGCTGTATGACGACGCGCCCTTTCTCCCCACACATGCAGTGCCAGCCATTGTGCTGCATGAAAAAACACCAAAAGCAAACCCCAAATCAGCCAGTACAACGGGGTTAACACGATACTTAACAGCGTATAAAACATCCCTACCCCCCATGGCTCTTAATTTAAGCGCATGAGGTTACCATTGATAACAGGTCAAGGGTATCCATCTATACCAAGGGCCCTACATTTTTAATACAAGCGTATATTAACTAACAATTCAAAGGGTTGTAACTAGCAAATTATGTTTAGGTGCCATGAGAAGGATCCCCCGCTTGGAATTTTCTAACACCTAGAGTCATCTCTTCTGAGGCCAAGGACTGCATACCTCGCAAAAACTCGACTTGAAGTGCTTCTGCTTCACTTAAGCCCTCTTGTTCATAAGCACTTAAGCGATCATTCCGCATGCATGTTGCTGGAAAGGAAGCTATTTGTGCCGCCAATTCACAGGCTGCGCGTACCGCTTCGCCCTTAGGCACTAATCGATTGACCAACCCCATAAATTTGGCCTCCTGGGCATCAACAGCCCTGCCGGTCAGAATCATATCCATGGCATGACTCATGCCCACCAGTCTCGGCAGGCGCACGGTCCCGCCATCGATCAGAGGCACACCGAATCGGCGACAGAATACACCTAGAACTGCACTTTCATCAGCTACCCTCAAATCGCACCAAGTCGCCAGTTCTAGTCCTCCCGCGACACAATAGCCACTGATAGCAGCAATCACGGGTTTGGAAAGACGCATCCGCGTCGGCCCCATAGGACCATCACCATCTATTTCCAGTCGGTGGCACATCGCTGTATCAGCATGCGCAATCACCTTAAGATCAGCCCCAGCACAAAAATGCCCACCACTACCTGTCAATATGGCTACAGCAAGATCAGGGTCCTGATCAAACTCCTGAAATACCTCGACCAGTTCCCTGGCCATCGGGCCATGAACCGCATTGCGCGCCTCAGGCCTTTGTAGGGTCACCACCCCCCAAGGCGGGCACTTCTCCCACTGAATCCAACGATATGCCATGGCAATGATCTCAAAATTACACAAAACATCAACGTGTTTAATATATTGTATTATTTCATTGGGCGCACCATGCCAATAAATCCTGAAACGCCTTGTCGAGATGACATCAAAGTAGCCGAGCCCGTGGTATTTCCAGGAATTCTTCTCCCTCGGGAACAGCTTTTCAGGTCGTGCTTAGCTGACAAGCTCACTTCACCATCTGTTCTAGAAACACTTTTTAAGTGCCCAACCTTGATGGTAGGCGAAACGCATCGCGCCAACTGGCTGATTGATTGAGAAAATCTGTCTCTTCGGGGGGACCACTGCCACGTGATTTAATGCATGTGCTATAGTGTCTTTGCAGCCCACGCTAGCAACACTCAAAGCCTGCGTACAAAGCCAGAAAACACCTGATCAAAACCACCGCTTATATACCCGCCCGCATGGGGCAAGGATTTACGAGGCTTTTGCTCATCGTAATAGTATTCAGGATCAACATGAACAGGTCTTGCTCTGCTCAACTTCTACAGGGTAAATTGCATCCTTACCCTCTCAAGAGTATGTTAGCGCGCCATGCAAGGATGTATTAAACAACTTTCGCTACTAGCTCTGCTATGCTGCTTGTCTTTTCTAGCACAAGCAGCAACTGTCAACTTAGGTAATGATGATTCATTGCCTACTCGCAACATAAGCGCTTCTGTGGGCGTGCTGATCGACCGTAGCGACATGCTGGGTATTCAAGATGTCAGCTCTGCATCTTTTGCTGACCGGTTTAAGTCACAAGACCTAAAACAGATTCATCTGGGATTTCAGCGTCACCGTGTATGGCTGAAAATATGCATCAGCAATCCTGAGGGGATTGATCAGTCTGCTGTGATCAACCTAGACAAGGCCAGCTTGGCAAACATTGATTTTTACCAGCCAACGGCTGCAGGGCAATTTCTTGTTGAGAAAGCTGGCAGCCACACGCCGCAGGTAATCGGAGACCTTCCAGGAACGGGCTATTTATTTATTGCGCATGTTACTGCCCATTCAACAGCCACCTTTTATTTTTCGATCAAATCCGATCTAACGTTAAGTTTTCCCGTATTGCTTAGTAGTCTCTACCAAGCGGGCATTTCCTTAAGTTGGAAAAACATGATTTATGGTAGCGGGCTAGGCCTGCTCATCAGCATCCTGATCTACCATATTTTTGTATTTATTCGTACCCGACAAACCCCCAATCTGCATTATGCTTGGTATACGCTTGCTATTGGCCTCTACCTTGCAGCCAACGCAGGGTATCTGGGTCTCTATTTCTTCACTCAACCTTATTTGCAAAATTTTCTTGAAATTTCCGGGCTTCTGTTAAGTCTTTTAACCGCCAGCCGATTCACGCAGTCATTCCTTAAATTGCACCGGCTCAGCCCCCTGACCAACCAGATCCTCTGGCTACAAATAGCCTTGCTCTCCCTGTTATTGATCGCCATACCTTGGGTTCCTTTACTTGCTATCGCCAGAATAAGTAGTCTTGCTGCCATGTTTGGCAGCATGCTGATACTGGGCATAACTCTGCATGCCATGTGGCTAGGCGAAGCTCAGGCCAAAGTATTTCTCTGGGCTGGCACATTTTCGCTTCTCAGCGTCCTTCTCAGTGTCTTACTTTCCTTTGGGCGCATCGATCTTCCCATCCCTGCAGGATGGATGGTGCTTATGGCTACGCTCTTGCAAGGCCTGATCATTATTCTGACCATGGGCATGAGCGTCGGAAAACTGCGCACCGAGCTGATGCAGATGCGACAGCGTGCTTTGGCTGCCGAAAGCGAAATACGTTCACGCAGCCGATTCATGATGCAACTCAGTCATGAAATGCGTACGCCCATGAGCGGCATTCTCGGCATGTCCGAGCTATTGCTTGACACTCCCTTGACTCCTAACCAGCATGAATACGCCAGCACCATACAAGCCTCTACGCATTCGCTGCTACGCATCTTGAATGACCTCCTAGACTATGCCAATAGCCAGAGTAATCAAATTTCTATCGTTTCCGAGCCCTTTGAACTCGATGCACTTCTTAAAGACTGCCTCGACATTTTCCGCAGTCGTGCTGAGGATAAACACCTTGAACTGGTAGGTAGCCGTAGCAAAGATTTGCCTAACAAGGCGCTAGGGGATCCCACTCGGTTACGACAGGTCATCAGCAGTCTCCTGCGCAATGCACTGCGCTACACCCATCACGGAGAAATCGTGCTATCCCTAATGGCCGGATCAGCACCAGACACGCTTCGTGGTGAAGTACGCGACACCGGAATAGGCATTCCAGCAGAACAAATGGCCCATCTATTTACCCCTGACAATAACCCCAATGAACAACCTGAAACTCATTTCGGACTTAGCATCTGCCAGCAACTGATTGCCCTTATGGGTGGAAAAATTGGCGCAGAAAGCGAGGAACGCCATGGCAGTATTTTCTGGTTTGAAGTACCTCTTCGCGCGCAAACCGATGATGAACCGGCCAGGCTGCCTTTTGAAGATAAGTTGCAGGGATTACGCTTGCTCGTTGTTGATGACAACCATACGTCCACCCGCGTCATTGAACAACAATCCCTCAGCTGGGGCATGAAAGTCACCACCAGTGATAATGGCGCCGAAGCCCTAGCCATCGCACGCAATGCAGCTACGTTGGGTGAACCTTTTGACATTATCGTTCTCGACCACAATATGCCGGGGATGAGTGGCCTGCAATTAGCAGCGCGTATCAAAGAGGACCTGCTGATTACCAATGATGTACTGGTCCTGATGTTGACAGGCGTACGCATGGCGCCAACAATGACCATGGCCATCAACGTAGGCATACGCAGAGTTTTGACCAAGCCTGTCACCGAGCGTGACCTCAAAACCGCCATCGCTGAAGAACTAGGGCACTTAGATCGTCAACGCCCGCGTGAGCGGGAACCTAAAATTGCTGATATTCAACAACATCTGCGCCAGTTACGCGTGCTGATCGCTGAAGATAACCACCTAAGTCAAAAAGTAATACGTGGCATGCTGCAAAAACTTGGCGTTGAGTGCTCCGTCGTTGCTAATGGCAAGGAAGCTGTTGAAGAGGTCAGCCGACGCAGTTATGACATTGTGCTTATGGATTGCGATATGCCTTTTGTCGATGGCTATGTAGCCACCCAGGCTATACGCGAGTGGGAACGGCAAACGCGGCGACGTCCCATTCCTATCCTCGCCCTGACCGCCCATATCCTTGATGAACACCAGGCCCGTTCTCTTGAAGTAGGCATGAATGAGCACTTGAGCAAACCTGTTGAACTTTCACAGTTGCGCGAAGCGCTGCTGCGTTGGTCCATCTACTGACCAAACATCATGCCCAAAGCCACTTCCATAGACATGACCCATCGTGGACTTGTAGTTGGCTCAAAGATCACACCCTGCATGATATGCCCTGCCAGAAACGTCTGCAGGGTAACTGCCTGCTCAGAAGGATTGGGAGCGTAGCGAACATAGGTATAAGCTGGCCTAAGCTCATAAAACAGCCATGGCCGCCAGAATACTTGATGGTAGGTGGCTCCAGGCCCCCAGGTTTGGTAGCCAAACTCAGGCGAACTGATACCTGCGACAGAAAGCCCACTGGTTAAAACAGATTGATCTTTGAAGGTATGCATAATTGTTAACGCATGCACCCACTGTTCGCCTACACTGCTTTGAATTTGTTGCCAATCCCAGGTACTGCTCAAACGCAGCACACTGGAGTTACCCAACGAACGTTCGATATCAGCTTCAGAATAAGATTCGGCTTGTGTTCGACTGGCCTCAATCAGGGACTGATTAAAATGCAGCCAAAACTTAGATCCCAACGCTATCCTTCTCTCATATCGACCACGCACAAAAAGCTCAGGACCACCTCGCACGCCCAGGTCAAGATTTAGCCCCGTATACCTTTCTGCCAGTGAACGCCACTGTAGCGCAATCGCACTAGACGTCGTCGCCGGCGATTGTTGCTGCAAAGGAGAGGGGGCGCCAATTTCCGTCGGATTGATCGCCTGTTCATTACTTTCAACCAGAAGGGAGAAGCGTTGTTCCACCGCTGGCAGCTGAAAACTAGAACTGATACTACGGGTAAAATAAGTGCCCTGTATCTGATCCCAGCCCACTCCATACAGCAGGGTGATCAGGCTACTGGCTGATTTTTTGGGAATATCAGTCGTTGTAGGGGCCACGACAAACCAGTCATTGACGGTTCGCGCTACCGCATTCGCGCGCCAGGAAAAAGAGCAATGTGTGTTATCAGCCCACACCAGCAGCATTTGCTGGCTCGGCGCCCTATCCTGCAAGCAGGATGCCGCATCGCGATAATGTAAAGATGACCCCATGCCGGTGCGCGGCTTTGCCGTCGTCATCGCCTGAGGCCGCAAGGGTACGGGCGTTAACATGCCATCCGGCTGATTCATCTGCCATAGGGTCATGAAATCGAAAACCAGGGGCTCATCTTGCCCAAAGGCTTGCGGTGAACAGACTGCTACCAGTCCACCCACCATCAACCCGATTACTCTCCAACTGATCCGCATGGGCCATCAGTTCATCCATCATCTCGCATCCATTGTGTCAGTAGCGAGTTTGCGCTGCAAGTCATGACATGCCTAGAAATACTCGACCGGGAACTGCATCAACGATGCAGGTCCTGTTTTAATGGCCGCCAACCGGGCATCAATTTCAGGCAGCATCCGCTGCATAAAATACCGCCCCAACTCCAGCTTGTGCTGATAAAAGACATCCGTACTACGCTTGGAGACAGCAACCTGAGCCATCATGGCCCACATGTGAGCATAGCTAACCAATCCAAACAGGTGCAGGTAATCAACTGCCGCAGCATTGGTAGCATGGGCATCCGACGCTGCTTGCTTTAAGAGCATATCCGTCGCTTCTTCCAGTCGAATCAGCGCACCTACCAGGGCTTGCGAGAAGTCATTTAGTTCAGGATTCTGCTGCATGGTCGCCACCAGAGACCTGACATCCTCTACATAAAGACGTACATAAGCGCCCTGATTGCGCACCACCTTACGCCCCGCCAGATCCATGGCCTGAACACCATTAGTACCTTCATAGATCTGAGCGATACGCGTATCTCGCACCAACTGCTCCATGCCCCATTCACGGATATATCCATGCCCACCAAACACCTGCTGCGCCATGACACAAGCATCAAAACCGCGGTCAGACAAAAACGCTTTGGCTACCGGCGTCAACAAGGCTACCAGATCAGATCCTTTCTTACGATCAGCTTCACTGACGCCATATTTGCTGGCATCTAGCGCTTGCGATACGTACATGGCAAAACAACGGGCAGCTTCATTGTGCGCCCTTACGGTCAGCAACATGCGGCGTATATCAGGATGAACCAACAAGGGATCCGCTGCTTTATCAGGGCATGCAGCCCCGGTAGCAGACCTCCCCTGCAGCCGGTCGCGCGCGTAGGCTGCAGCGTTTTGATAAGCAACCTCCGATGCACCCAAGCCCTGCAGACCCATCGACAGCCTTTCGTAGTTCATCATGACAAACATGGCAGCCAGGCCCTCATTAGGCTCCCCGACCAGCCAGCCACGTGCACCATCAAAATTCATGACACAGGTAGCGGAAGCCTTGATACCCATTTTGTGCTCGATCGAGCCCACATGTACGGCATTGCGTTCCCCCAATGAACCATCATCATTGACCAGAAACTTGGGCACCAAGAATAGGGAAATCCCCTTCGAACCGGCCGGAGCTCCAGGCAGCTTGGCCAACACCAGATGAATAATATTGTCAGCCAGGTCATGTTCCCCGCCCGTGATAAAGATTTTTGTACCGGTGAGCAGGTAGCTGTTATCCGCTTGTGGTTCTGCGCGCGTACGAATAATGCCTAAATCGGTGCCCGCATGCGGCTCGGTGAGACACATCGTACCTGACCATTCCCCGGAGTATATCTTGGGCAAATAGGTCTCGTTCAAGGACTCATCGGCATGCTGCGACATGGCAAGAGCCGCGCCTATGCCCAGCAAAGGATACAAGGCAAAGGATGGGTTGCAACCAAAAAGGATTTCATCGGTCATCGCCGTAACCATCTTGGGTAATCCCTGGCCTCCGTATTTCACATCAGCGCCCAGGCCTATCCATCCACCTTCAGCATACTGCCGGAAAGCATCGCGAAAACCCGTTGGGGTTCGCACCGTATCCCCTTCTACCCGGCAACCTTCTTCATCACCGCTACGATTTAAGGGAAATAATACTTCCTCGTTGAATCGTGCACTCTCTTCAAGAATGGCATCTACCAGATCACGATCCACGTCAACAAAGGCAGGATTCGCTGCCCATACCTCTTCTGCCTTAAATACTTCAAACGCCACGAAACGCATGTCGCGCAATGGAGCCTTGTAGATAGGCATACTGAATTCCTCATTCGGTCAGTCGGGATTAAATATCAAAATCAACAAACAAAAGCCCGCAACGCGGGCTCTTGTCTTCCACAGGAGCGATCCTAATCAAAAAGCCATATGATCAGCATCCATCTGCATTAAAACATCAAGTCCGCCCTGAATAGCAGCTACATGCGAGTAAGTGCGCGGCAGGATACGCTTAAAGTAGAACTGTGCGGTCTGAATCTTGGCCTGGTAAAAAGCAGCATTACCTTCACCTGAGGCCAATTTCTCTTGAGCGACCGCTGCCATCCATGCCCATAGGTAGGCCATGGTCACATATCCGGCATACATCATGTAATCCACCGCGGCAGCGCCTACTTCATCAGGGTTCTGCATCGCTTTCATACCGATCTGCGTGGTCAACTCTCCCCACTCCTTGTTCAAACGAGTCAATTCACGCACAAATTCAGCCTGACCAGCTTCACCTTCATGCGCTTGGCAAAACTTGTGAACGATCTTGGTAAACTGCCTGAGCATAGCGCCCTGAGTTTGAAGTACCTTGCGTCCTAACAGATCAAGAGCCTGAATCTGCGTGGTCCCCTCATACAACAGGGCAATACGCGTATCACGCACGATTTGTTCCATACCCCATTCACGGATGAAACCATGACCACCATAGACCTGTACACCGTGATTGGCTGCTTCATAACCGACTTCGGTCAAAAACGCCTTGGCTATCGGAGTCAAAAAACTCATCAGGTCATCAGCGGCCTTACGCTCTTCTTCAGTGCTTCCTGAGGTCACCAAGTCAGTCTGACTCGACAACCAGTACACCATGGCACGACCACCTTCGGCAAATGCCTTTTGTGTCAACAACATCTGGCGCACAGCCGGATGAACGATGATGGGATCAGCCTCTTTTTCAGGAGTCTTAGGTCCTGACAGGGAGCGCATGGCGAGACGGTCGCGGGCGTATTCTAGAGCCCCCTGGAATGAACCTTCTGCGGCACACACACCTTGCAGAGCTGTACCAATACGCGCCGTATTCATGAACGTGAACATGCAGTTCAGACCGCGGTTGGCCGGGCCTATCAACACACCGGTAGCGCCATCAAAATTCATAACACAGGTAGCAGAGGCCTTGATACCCATCTTATGTTCGATAGAACCACACTTGACCGCATTCGACGCCCCCACACCACCATCAGCAGTCAGCAGAAACTTAGGTACGATAAACAGCGAAATACCCTTGGTTCCCTTAGGCGCATCAGGCAAACGAGCCAACACGATATGAACGATATTTCCCGCCATATCATGTTCACCGGCTGAGATGAATATCTTGGTGCCGGTAATCTTGTAGGTACCATCGGCTTGAGGTTCAGCGCGGGTACGAATGAGGCCGAGGTCAGAACCGGCATGCGACTCGGTCAGGCACATGGTACCTGTCCATTCACCACTGATTAACTTGCCCAGATAGGTTGCCTTTTGCTCTTCTGAGCCATGCGCTTCGATGGTATTGACCGCACCATGCGAAAGCCCGGGGTACATGGACCATGACCAGTTGGCGGTACCATTCATTTCACTCATGGCAATGCCCAGAGAAGGAGGCAAACCCTGTCCACCGTACTCAGGGTCAGCACACATCGCACCAAAACCTAGTTCAACGAACTTGGTATAGGCTTGCTTAAAGCCCTTGGGCGTGGTCACCACGCCATCGTTAAAATGGCAGCCTTCTTCATCGCCACTGCGATTGATGGGGGATAATTCCTGCTCAGCAAACTGGGCACCTGTCTCAAGAATACTATCGACCAACTCGCGATTGGTGTCAGCATAGGCAGGTATCTTTGAATAATGTTGCTCGATGTTCAGCATATCATGAAGAACAAACTGCATATCACGCAGGGGAGCTTTGTATTGAGTCATGCTAGTAACCCTCAGAAAACAGCAATAGGGACGCCAGATCTCGAGACATCAAACACAAACACCACACAACACGTGGCGTTCTGTTGTCTACAAGTTAACAGGATTTTAGAGCAGAATACCGGACGCTTGTAGTGCAATTTGTGACCGAGCGGTCTATACCGAAAATCCAACCACCTACCCGCCCTTCAGGCCCTTGTATCAATCAGGAAACCCAACATTTGATCAGCAGTTCGCACCACAGCCAAACTACCCTGAACCTGCTGTTGATTGGCTTGCATATTAACCAAAGCACTCGTCATACCCGAGGCATTCTG
>JABEVH010000184.1 GCA_013043915.1 Pseudomonadales bacterium | reverse complement strand
GGTATCATTGACCACCGTATCTAACATGCTCTGGGCTGCCTGGGTCGTGAGCAGTACCTGACCCCCATCTGCTTCGATGATGCCACCGTTGGCGACCAGGGCCTGGTAGGTGCCTTGATCAACGCTTAGCGTTAATAAGCCATCGTTTGCCAGATCCAGGGTGATACCTTGTCCGGCGGCGAGAGCTACAGATCCCAAACGCGCCGTAATACGCCCTTCGTTGGACACATGCGCTCCCAACAAAGCGACATAGCCCGCATCAGAGGTTTGTATCTGCCCTTGATTGTCGACATTGGCTTGGCTATTACCGGTAAAACTGAATTTCCCCGCCAGAAAATTACTATCGGAGACATTAAGGGTGGAAGCAGCCAAACCGCCCACATCCACGGAAGCACCCTTGGCAAATAAAATGCCGTTGGGGTTAACCAGAAATACCTGGCCGTTCGCGGTCAAATGCCCATAAATCTGCGAAGGATCTTGTCCTATCACCCGATTTAAGATCACCGATGAGGTGCCAGGCTGCACAAAATCTACGCTCTCGGTGCCCGCTATACCAAAAGAAGACCAATTGATAATCGCTTTAGAGCTGCTTTGTGTAACGGTCATGGACTGCGGTGTCTGAGCTATAGTTGCCTGACCCGCCACCACCTGACCGCCCTGAGGTAAAGCCCAAGCACCCGTTGCCAGAACCAAGGCCATGCTGGTCACGACTTGATCACGTCTGATGCGCTGCCGTCCCGAACGAACCAAGGACGATTTCTTCCCCGATGAGGAGGCCGCTTCGGAGGCCACCATGTACGCTGAACGGCTATGATTCCAAACCAGACGGTATACGCGATTCAACATGGGTATATCCCTGCATCGATGATCAAGAAATTATTTTAGTAAAATCTAGGATAAAATACAGACTTAGTCTAGAGATTTCATCCATATTCTCATGTTCATTCCAGAATTTGGGATGTTTTCGCAATTCTGGACGGGCCATGATGGCATTTACCATGACTTGGCTATTTGCCAGGTCAACGTCGGACGTGTCGTGGGGGCAGAGGAGGCAGGGGGCCCCGTGATCCACCCAAGCTCTGTATGCATATCGAAATTTCCAGGCAAGATCACCCCTAATCCTAGACCCAAATCTGATAGCCTGCGTGCATTACCCGTATCCTGGGCTAAAGGGCTGTGGTTGATGCGGGCGGCTGCGTTATCATAAAAAGCTATCAGCTGAGTGCGTTCCCATGCCTGGTAGCGCAGCTCCAGCGTACCCACCATGGCATTATCAGCCATGGCCTCACCTTCCGGATAGGCGCGAACAGCACCAGGGCCGCCCATGGACATCTTTTCTGAAATATCCAGGTTTTTATTAGCCCACTGACTGTTAATACTCGCATAAGCACTGAAGTTTTCAGGCAGAGGCAATAGCAGCGTACTGTTAACATTGTATTTCAGGTAGGCACCTTGCGTTTGGTAGGTTTTTGCATCATTCAAGCGGGTAGCCGTATCCAGGTTCAAATGACCTTGCGTTAAGGTCAAACCCCAAACCGCTTGAGCATCATGAGACAAAACATCATTACCGCTCAAAGAGGCTGCTGCCACATTTAATTGTTTGATATCCGCAGCCACCGGGTTACTGATCTGATCGTGCAAATCGCGGTGGTCGAAATTAAATTGAAGATTAACATTGTCATTACGGCTGCGCAGCAGCGGATGCACTCCATAAAAACTACCCGTAGTTGCCGTACCATGGGCTCCCAAGTCAGCAAATTCCCTCTCTAGCACATAACTTAGATTACCATACGCCATACCCAGGCGAGACCCTTGTCCATCTACGGGCAGGTCATAAGCTGCATGACCATAATGTGTCCCTCCACCTTGGCTATCCATGCCATAAATAGCCAAATGATCGCCGAGAGACAACGGACTCAGAATATCCAGTTCTGCATGCGCACTGGTTGCCCCCGTGTAACGATTACCCAGATTATCTGCCCCCGCCTGTCCCTCATAACGAGGACCTGGATCTACATCAGCATCAAAATCCGTACTACCTACCTCCTTTCCTGGCAACAGGGTAGAGTGAATTTGCGCTCCTGGCACATCACTCATCAGCAATAGCTGCTGTTCTAAGGTGGTTCCTTGCACCACATCGCCCATTTTGATCGGAGCCAGGAATTTATTTAATACAGCCGTTTTAACATGACTTTTATTGTGCATCTGGAGGTTGCCGTAATGACCTTCCAAGATCGCAATTTTTATATTGCCCTCGGTGACATCCTGCTCAGGCAAGTAGGCGCGTGCCAACAGATAGCCGTGCTTACGGTAAAAGACAGTGATGCGATTCACCCAGCCATCAATTTCATCGACCGTCAAATGCTGGCCTTCGCCTGCTTGGACCAAGGGTGCCAATTGCGATGCTGAGTAAACAGAATTGCCTGTCAATTGAAAGTGCTTAACAAAAATACGTTCATGGCTTTGCCCATGCAACATAAGCCGTGGCATCGGTGTTGTCGGCAATACCTGCCGCTGTGGTGGGGCTGGCGCCAGCACATCGGGTGCTATATTGTGCAGAGTCTCGCCCGCATCCGGAACCAAACCACTGGCTCCAGCCTGAAGAGCCAGAAAAAACAGCGACCCTGCGCAGTTAGTTATGTTCTTCCTTCTCAAAACCCTCTGAACTCCCCCGGTTTAGTCGCCGGTCATGATAACAGGAAATTCATCCTGCTTACGCAAGACATGCAGCACAAATGCCGCTTGGGTGGTCATGTTCAGTGTGGCTTCCAATATCGCACGCCGCTCAGGTTTCGCCTTCCAAGCATAGGGAGTCATTGCTAGCAAAGACTTCAGATCTGCTTGCTGCAACTTAAGTTCAAAGCTGATCGGTGTTTGCGATACAGCCTCTAAACCTTCAGGCAAGGACTGCAAGATGCGCTGAGGTTGATGCGGCCTTACTTCTCCAAATAAAGCCTGACGCACGCTTAAAAGATGATCGGCATCAGGTGTTACCACCATTAACGTCGCACCATGTCGCAGCACGCGCACGACATCGGGTGGAACAGGTGCAAATAGACTGCTCCCTCCGTCAAAGCTGTTGGATGCCAACGGCAAAGCTGCGGCACTCGCCACTACCCATGTCATGCCGGCGTAACGATGAGCCGCCATTTGCACACCTGCCTTGGCAATATCCAGACCCATAACGTTATCTGCATGATCTAACATGAGCGAGGTGTAATAGCCCTCCCCACAACCGACATCCAACCAGTTTTGTGGGCGTGGGGTCGGCATCATGGCTACAAATGCTTGCCGCAGCGGTTCATAATGACCTGACTGTAAAAACTGACGACGCGCCACCAGCGAATCCCTGCCATCTCCAGGATGTCTACTCTTCTTCTGTTGCACCAGCAGTAAATTGATATAACCCTCGCGGGCTATATCAAAACTATGTCCCTGTGCACACGACCAGGAAGCTCTCCCTCTCGATAAAGGATTGCGACAAACAGGGCATATCAACATGAGTATTCCAACGACTTTACCAACAAGTTCGGCATGATAAGCCCCCTTGACATGAACCTCTAGACCCATTAAATTATATCGTACACGATTCATTCACTGGAGATTTATTATGCAGATCCTTTATAAAACTCAAGCCACTGCAACCGGCGGTCGTCAGGGACAGGTCCGAACAGCTGATGGTGTCCTCGATATGCGCCTCGCGCTGCCACGCGAACTGGGTGGACCTGGCCATGCCCACAGCAACCCTGAACAGCTTTTTGCCGCCGGCTTTGCTGCCTGTTTTGACAACGCTCTGACCCATGTGGCCAGCCAGCGCAAACTTCGCCTGCAAGGAACAGTCGTCACCGCCCATATCGGATTAGGCAGTCTGGAACAAGGCGGGTTTGGACTCACTGCACGCCTTGATATTCATATCCCCGGCGTGAGCACATCCGAAGCTCAGGAACTTATTGAGGCTACCGAGAAGGTCTGTCCTTACACCAACGCCATACGTGGCAATGTTCCGCTGGAACTGGTTCTGATCTAGATCTATGGCGAGGTGTCTTAGGTATGGCTTAGACTACAAGTAACGCTGATTTATGGAGAGCAAGTTTGTCATCGAAGCAGCCTCAGGTTCCTCGCCTGAAAGATCAGATCTGTTTTAGGCTCTATGCTGCTTCACGCCTGGTCACGCGGCTCTACCAACCCCTGCTGGAGCCGCTAGGGCTAACCTACCCGCAGTACATTGTATTGATGATACTTTGGGAGCAATCTCCGCAGCGGGTTTCTGACATTGGCCAGCTGGCCATGCTCAATTCCAATACCTTGACCCCTCTGCTCAAACGTCTGGAAGAACAAGGGTTTATCCTTCGTCAACGCGATCAGCAAGATGAAAGGGTCGTCATGGTATCGCTGACCGCCCAAGGACTGGCATTGCAAGAATCCTGCCGGCTGATTCCGCAATTGCTCCTGAACGATAACCACCTGGAATCATCGGAACTGGATTTGTTACGCCAGCAGCTGGACCAGTTGCTGGCAGTGCTATCAAAGGCGGGATGAGCTCGCTATACTTGCTGGTCTTTATTTGCCAAGCAAGTGATCGGTATCATGAGCACAGACTCACCAGGACAGCGCCTGAGTTTTCAGGACATGATTCTGCAACTGCAACAGTACTGGAGCCGCCAGGGCTGTGTGCTGGTTCAACCCTATGATATGGAAATGGGTGCAGGCACCTTTCATACCTCCACGTTCCTGCGCGCCATCGGCCCTGAATCCTGGAGGTCGGCTTACGTACAGCCTTCGCGCCGCCCTACCGATGGCCGCTATGGCGAGAATCCGAATCGCTTACAGCATTACTATCAGTTTCAGGTGGTGCTCAAACCCAACCCTGACAATATACTGGAACTCTATATTGATTCTCTGCGCCAATTAGGTGTTGATCCATGCGTCCATGATATCCGGTTTGTCGAAGATAATTGGAAATCCCCCAGCCTAGGGGCTTGGGGCTTGGGCTGGGAAGTATGGCTAAACGGCATGGAAGTGACTCAATTTACCTATTTTCAGCAGGTAGGGGGGCTAGACTGCTTTCCCGTGACCGGTGAGATTACCTACGGTCTTGAACGCATCGCCATGTATTTACAAGGTGTCGATTCGGTCTACGACCTGATCTGGTCTGAAAGCGAATCAGGCATCGTTCGCTACGGCGATGTTTTCCACCAAAATGAAGTCGAGATGTCGACTTATAATTTTGAACAGGCTGATACAGTACTGTTGTTTAGTCAGTTTGATGCTTTTGAACGCGAGGCATTGCGACTCATCGGCCTGGGTCTGCCCCTGCCAGGTTATGAGTTCATTCTCAAAGCCTCCCATACCTTTAACCTCTTGGATGCACGTCGTGCGATTTCTGTGACTGAGCGACAGCGCTTCATTTTGCGTATCCGTACCTTGGCCACCCAGGTTGCCGAGGCTTATCTCGCTTCCCGCAAGCGATTGGGATTTCCCATGGCAACTCCTGTCTTGCGTGATGAATGGCTAGCTCGGGAGGCGACATGACACAGCATCAGGATTTCTTATTTGAACTAGGGTGTGAGGAACTGCCTCCTACCTCGTTGGCAACACTGGCTGAAGCCCTGTACGTTCATGTCACCTCAGCGCTCTCAGAACAAGGCCTGACACATGACTTGTCACGCAGTCGCTGGATGGCCACTCCTAGGCGACTGGCTCTGGTTCTGGCTGATCTGCTGCTACAGCAACCTGATCGTGTCCTGGTCGTTGAAGGTCCTCCCCTTTCAGCCTGTTTTTCGACTGATGGAAAGCCTACTCCTGCTGCCCTGGGTTTTGCCCGTAAACAAGGCGTCCAAGTCGATGATCTGGAACGCGGTGCAGATCGCCTGCGCTTGCAGAAACGTATTTCCGGAAAATCAGCCAGGGAGCTTTTACCTGAGCTGATGGCACAAGCACTGGCTGACCTTCCTATTGCCAAACGCATGCGCTGGGGTAGCCGACGTGAGGAATTTGTGCGCCCCGTCCATAGCTTAGTCATGTTGCTGGGTGAAGAGGTGATCCCGGCTACCCTGCTGGGCTTAAAAAGTGGCCGCACCTTGCTCGGACACAGGTTCATGGCACCAGGACCCTGGACCCTGCATCATGCGCGAGACTACGCAGGCCTGATGCTGCAAGCCAAGGTTATGGTTGATTTTGATGAAAGGCGTCAGCTTATACTCCAGCAGGTGCGCAAACTTGAAACCTCCTTGGGAGGCATGGCTATTGTCGATGAATCCTTGCTGGATGAAGTGACTGCCCTGGTGGAATGGCCTGTGGCGCTCCACGGCTCCTTTGATCCGCGCTTTCTGCAAGTTCCTCAAGAAGCCCTGATTTCTACCATGCAGGGGAATCAAAAGTATTTCCCGCTGGTAGACCACGAAGGTGGCTTACTGCCTCACTTCATCTTTATCAGCAACCTGGAATCGCCTCGACCTGATCTGATTGTTGCAGGCAATGAGCGTGTCGTACGACCACGTCTGACTGATGCAGAATTTTTCTTTGCCCAAGACAGAAAACTGTCCTTAGCAGAGCATGACCAGGCCAATGCGCATGTGGTCTACCAGGCGCGTTTGGGGTCCCTGCAGGACAAGGCGCATCGTCATGCTCGCCTGGCTGCCTGGATCGCTACTACGTTGGGGGCTGATGCCGTTTTGGCAGAACAAGCAGGCATGCTTAGTCGTGCTGATCTTGCCACCCTGATGGTCTCGGAGTTTCCAGATCTGCAGGGCATTATGGGAAGACACTATGCTCGGCACGAAGGACTTCCCATGGAAGTTGCTGAAGCTCTTTTTGAGCAATATTTGCCGCGCTATGCCGGCGATAAACTGCCCATCACGCGTTCAGGTATAGCCTTAGCATTAGCTGATAAACTCGACACCTTGACCGGCATTTTTGGCGTAGGGCAAGTTCCTACCGGATCGGCAGACCCCTTCGCCCTGCGTCGAGCTGCACTAGGGGTTTTACGCATCATCATTGAACATGCTCTTCCTCTACAACTGAACACCCTGATTGATCATGCTCTAGCGGGACATCAAGCCCAAGGGTTGGCGCCGCAGACGGCTAGCGCCTTGCTCGAATTTTTTACAGCACGTTATCGCGCTTACTATGAAGATCGCGGAATAGGTCCTGATTTTCTGCAGGCGGTGCTCAACTCTGGTATCCATTCTCCAATCGATGTAGATCGCCGGGTGCGTGCCCTGCATGAATTCCGTCATCACCCCAACCTTGCTGCGTTAGTGGCTGCCAATAAGCGCGTAGCTAAACTGTTGGATAAGGAGGGGTTGGATCAGCAACGAGAGGTCTTATCTGATTTGTTGCTGGAAGACTCAGAACGTCAGTTACACCTGCAACTGCTGGCTTGTCAACCCTACCTCCTGGCTGCTAGTAAAGCAGGGCAGTACGAAGTTCTGCTGGAAAGGCTAGCTGATCTACGCCCTGCCATTGACCGTTTCTTTACTGATGTCATGGTGATGACTGACGATATGG
>JABEVH010000183.1 GCA_013043915.1 Pseudomonadales bacterium | reverse complement strand
CAACCTCAACAACCCCAACAACTTCGATTCCCGTTCCCGCAGCTGTACAGTCAGCACTTTCAGGTTACAAAATTTCTGTATTTGCACAGAATCCCACAGGATCAACCCATCCTGATGATATTGTTCAAAATGGTAACCATGTATTCATAGGGTACCAGGACAGTGTCAATCCTGATGGATCTGCGATAGGTACTGCACCAGCATCAGGCCAGGTTATTGAATATGACTTACTCGGGAATATCGTGCAAACATTCACAGCACCTGGTCATATTGATGGATTGATGGCTTACGACAGTAACACGCTATGGGTAAGCGCTGATGAAGATGGCAACCCGCAAATTACTGTGATCAAGCTAAGCAACAACTCCCAGTTGACTTATACCCCCGATACCGGTTCAACCCCCCTGCCTCATGGCGGCGGCATGGATGATATGAAATTGATTAATGGGCAAGTCTATGTTAGTGCTTCAGCACCGCAGACCACACCTAAACCCGCCTCCAGCACAGTCACCTACTCAACGGATGCCAGCGGCGCTACCGCACAGTACGGCGTAAACAGTGGCCCCGCCCTCTACACAGTGACACTCAATTCTGATGGCAAAACCTTTCACTATGTGACTGCTTTGATGTCTGGCATTACGGCTACCCAACTGCCTGCCAATACCAATGTAACGCTTAACATGACTGATGCGGACTCCTCGGCCATTGATGCTGCAGGCGATCTAGTTGTTGACAGCCAACAAGATTCCGAACTGGTATTCGTACATAACCCTGGCAGCACTCAGACCGTGAGTGTCCTGCCTATCACTCTCTACACCAACCCCTGGCCCATTGATGATGTGCGCTGGGTACCTAGTACGGGTAATGCTCCTTTCATGTTGGTATCTGACACACATGGTGGCCTAGTCTATCGGATAGATGCCAGTGCTGGCTTTGCCGCAGGAAACGTCTATACATCCGGTCAAGGCTCTATTCTGCAACTGGATCCTACAACAGGTGATTTGACTCCCATCTTTGTCGGGCTTAATGCACCTCACGGTTTGAATTTCATTACGCAATAGATCAAACAGCCTGTTCCTGGTTCCCGTTTGATGCTAGGAACAGGCTTCATCTACCCCGTCAATGATTTGTGGTGAATTTTTGTTATCATCCTGCCCGATACCCAGCAGGAAGCGTGCAATGCAAGAGATAGAAACCCCTCCCGCTCAGCCCACACCAGGTCGACGGGCAAGCATTTCGCGTGAAGAAATACTACACGCAACCTTAAGCCTTCTTGGCCCACACCGGAGCTTATCTAGCCTGAGTTTGCGCGAAGTTGCTCGTGCTACTGGCATGGCACCCAACAGTTTTTACCGTCATTTTTCCGACATGGATGCGCTTGCGATTGCACTTATCGACCTAGCTGGAACCACCCTGCGGCGCATTATCGGGGAAGCACGGCATCGGGCTACTGCTGAACGCAGCGTAGTACGCAGTTCTGTTGAAGCCTTCATGGAGCAGTTAAATACCAATCAAAAACTTCTGCATGTGCTTTTGCGAGAAGGTAGTGTCGGATCGCCAGCTTTTAGAGATGCTGTTGAGCGAGAACTGCGTTTTTTTGAGGAAGAACTCTGCACTGACCTTAAGAGGCTGGCAGAAATCAATAACACAGGACTGTATCAGCCTGAACTAACCGCACGCGCTATTACCCGTTTGGTATTTGCGGCAGGAACATCTGCCATGGAACTCTCACCAGAGCAACATGCTTCATTTACTTATGAACTCTGTATCATGGTCCGCATGATTATTGTCGGCACACAGACCATGTCACGAAATCAGGAAAATCGCTTATAAAAAAAGACCCCTAAAAAGGGGTCTTGGGAGCAAAAAACCTTACAAGGATTTGGGAGCCACGAAGTCAGTCATCGCCACAGAAAGAATAATGACACAACTCCTTAATTAATTCTGTTCCGTCTTTGTCACATCCATGTTATCGGTAAGTAACTTACTAGGCTGCAGTGACGTACTTAAGCGACGTGGCCATGTCATGGTAAAACACGCGCCCCCCAGTGCTGGGCTGGTTGTCACAACCACATTCCCCTCATGCCAATGAACTATTTTCTGTACAATCGAAAGCCCAAGTCCATACCCTCCTGATGCGCGGGTACGACTATCATCCAATCGAGCAAAGGGTTCAAATACCCTTTCCCGCTGAGAATCAGGTATTCCAGGCCCATCATCCTCAACACTTAGCCAATTAGCATGGGCATTCTGCCCACAGCTCAAAATCACGCGATTTTCAGCATAGCGAATCGCATTACCCACGAGGTTCTGTACTATCCGGTGTATATAACGCTCTTCTCCAGCAACTTCATCCATCCTTGAAGACTCCACATCAACATGAACGGACGTTCGTAATGCATTCGTTTCAGTGCGCACACGCTCCAATAAGGCTGGCAGTGAGAATATTGATATACGCAAGCGAGGATTCCCCTCCTCAAGTTTGGCATAGGTCAGAATCTCATCAATCAACTGATTGAGTTCTTCAATATCAGCATCAATGGCTATCAGCTGTTGTTCCCGATCTGTCTGCAAGTCCGTATCAGCCAACATCTCGACCCCAAACCTAATCCGAGCCACGGGGGTACGAAGTTCATGAGAAACAGCCCGGACCATTTCACGCTGGGAGCCGAGCAGACGTTGAATATGCTCAGCCATACCATTAAATACTTTAGCTAATTGGCCAATTTCATCACGACTATCAACATCTGCGCGGGCAGCCAAATCACCTGCACGCAGCCTGCGAACCGCCATTTCCAGGCGTCTCAGTCGCTGTTCCAAGGGACGAACCAGCAAATATGCACACAACGTGATTGCTAGTAAAGCGATCAGTGATGCAATAACCATCAACCTTGCTGGCATCCAAATAAACAAATAAAGCGGTCCCATGACCAGAACACGGCTGCTATCATTGGGAATGGGTGCCAAAATTCTTAACGAAGAACTGTTAGGTGTATTGCCCTGTTTGAGCAAGAGTAAAACTTCTTTTTGCTTTATCCTTCTTTTCTGTTCCAGATCAAGATGCATATTTGTTTCAGGCACAATGCTGATCGCAAAACTAAAATAGCGCCGTAAATCATCCAGCATCTGCTGCTGTTTATCAGGCGGGGTGGATCCCAGAGTGTCGAGAAATAACAGAGCCATCGCCTTACCCTGCTGCTCAGATACCCTTACCATGCGCGCATGCACGTACATATCACGGTGACCGGGTACTTTGACGAAAATATCTGCAGCGGTTTCTTCACCATTTAAGCGCAGAACCGTTTGGCCATGCGCTAAGTGACGATATTCTCTCGATGTAAAATGCTGAGGAGCGCCACCAACCAGTTCCAAGGGCGTTTCCATCAATTTACCAACTTCATCCATCCAGGGGCGCAACTCCAGCCCTTGATGACGTTGAACACCCAGTGCAATCAGCCTGAACACACCGGTTGCCACTCCCTCCCGATACCGCTGTGCCCGCCACTCGTTGATTTCCTGCAGCCCCCACCACGTTGCCGCAGATATAAGCAAGATGCAAACCAATATCCCCCCATACAGACGCAGGAAGATGCTGGCAGTAGGGTTTTTGCCTGATGACACCTCAGGCATGAGTCAAGGATTCCCTTACAAACAAATACCCTTTGCTGCGTACAGTTTTAATGCGTCGTGGATTATCAGGGTCATCGCCAATTTTGGGGCGAATTCTTGAAATGCGCACATCGATGGAGCGATCCTGACCATCGTATTCAATCCCACGCAGGTTGGCAAAAATATCTTCACGCGACAAAATTGTTCCCGCATGAGAAGCCAGCAACCAGAGCAGATCATATTCAGCACTGGTAAAATCAACCAATTCACCGCGCAGACTGACTGATCGTGCACCGTTATCAATAATCAGCTCACCAAATTCTAGACGTTGTTGTTGTGGCTCTTCCTCACCGGCATCAACCCTACGCAGTAATGCACGAACACGGGCCAGCAACACGCGTGGCTGAACGGGTTTGGCTACATAATCATCCGCCCCCATCTCCAGCCCCAGCACCTGATCCATATCATCGCTACGGGCGGTCAGCATAAGTATGGGATGATGAAAATGCTGGGCACGAACTTCCCTGCATACCGTTAATCCATCACACCCCGGCAACATAACATCTAGCACGACCAAATCCGGTTGTTCCTGGATGATACGTCGTATTGCCTGAGGACCATCGGCCTCCATCAACACTTGAAAGCCATTTCGCTGCAAATACTCTTGTGTCAAGCTGGCCAGTCGCTGGTCATCTTCAACGATCATGACACGCTGTGCTCGATCTTTTTCAGACATGAAACTTCCTCAATCCAAGACTATGGGCATACCCTGCATAATAGAGGATTTTATCCCTCTCCTCCTAGGCTTCTTACAATCAACCTACATCCTGGCATAAAAGCTAACAAACCTCTGCCCATACATCAATCGAGTCCGCTGTAATCCATCGTTTTTCAAACTTGCCTTTCTCAAAAACACTCTGTATCTTGTGTTAAGCATATACAAAAACACCATATGTTGATAATAACCCAATATTTACTATGTATTTAGCCTGGACCTCATCTTCAGGACAAGTATGTCGAGACAACGCTAAATCTAGGAAAATAGGACACGGGGAACGATATTTTTTTCGTGTATTTAACTAGAGATCAAGGAGTAAAGCATGCAAATTGGTGCTCAGGACGACATAGCCACAGATAGCCTCTCCCATGACTCCGATTTATCCGACGCCATGAACGGGGCTCCCGTACCAGGAACCCTCCGAGTCATCAAACGCAATGGCTCCGTTGTCGTTTACGATGAAAGCAAAATTGCACTGGCCATGACACGTGCATTTCTAGCCGTGGAGGGGGGGCATGCGGCTGCCTCCAGCCGTATCCACGAAACGGTTGAACGCTTAAGCAGTCAGGTAAGTCAGACTTTTCAGAGACGGTTGTCCGGAAGCGGCAGCATACATATCGAAGACATTCAGGATCAGGTTGAATTGGTCCTGATGCGTTCAGGAGAATACAAGGTTGCCCGCGCCTACGTGATCTATCGGGATGAACGTCATCGCGCACGCCTTCAACATGCGTCAGCTACGTCGCAACATCCTCCGGTACATATCACACGCCCCGATGGAAGCCGTTCGCTGCTTAATACCTCTCTTTTAGAAGAGCAGTTTAAACGCGCAGCCACTGGATTAAATAATATTGATATACCCGCATTGCTGGAAGACACTTTGCGCAACCTGTACGACGGAGTCAGTGAGGCTGAACTAAATACTGCCATGACCATGAGCGCTCGTACGCGCATTGAGCTTGAGCCTGACTATACCTTTGTAACAGCTCGGTTATTACTGGATCAATTGCATCAGGAGGCGATGAAAGGGCTACAACTATCTCCTCACTCACTCCGGGATATTCCTACCATCCGATATCCTGAAGCTCTTTTATCCTTCATCCGACAAGGCATAGACAAAGAACTCATTACCCCAGAACTTGGCAAGTTTGATCTAGATCGCTTAGGGCAATCTTTGCGTCCCGAGCGTGATTTCAATTTTACCTACCTTGGTTTACAAACCCTGTATGACCGATACTTCATTCGTTTCGGACAGATTCGCGTCGAGTTACCCCAGGTATTTTTCATGCGGGTAGCCATGGGACTGGCTATCCATGAAAAGAACCGAGAAGAACGAGCCATTGAATTTTATGAATTGCTTTCATCGTTTAACTACATGGCATCTACACCAACCCTATTCAATGCAGGGACCTTACGCCCTCAGTTATCTAGCTGCTACTTGACCACGATCAAAGATGATCTGCATGGCATCTTTGAGGCGATTCATGACAATGCCATGTTATCTAAATGGGCAGGTGGATTAGGTAACGACTGGACTCCCGTACGGGCATCGGGAGCCCATATCCAGGGAACGCAGGGAGAAAGCCAGGGCGTAGTTCCCTTTCTGAAAGTAGCCAACGACACGGCCGTAGCGGTCAATCAGGGTGGAAAACGAAAAGGAGCCGTGTGTGCCTATCTGGAAACCTGGCACCTGGATGTAGAAGAGTTTGTCGAGCTCCGCAAAAATACGGGCGATGATCGACGCCGTACCCATGACATGAATACGGCACACTGGATCCCCGACCTGTTCATGAAAAGAGTCTTTGATGATGGGGAATGGACGTTATTTTCTCCCAACGATGTACCTGGACTGCACGACGCTTATGGCTTGGCCTTTGAACAGCTTTACCAACGTTATGAAGAAGACACCCGGCAGGGGAAAATCCTGCTATTTAAGCGTCTGCGTGCCAGGGATCTGTGGCGCAAGATGCTGAGCATGCTATTTGAAACTGGACATCCCTGGATGACCTTCAAAGACCCCTGCAATCTGCGTTCTCCCCAGCAGCATGTAGGCGTGGTGCACTCGTCTAACCTCTGTACTGAAATTACACTCAACACACATGATGATGAGATTGCCGTGTGCAATCTCGGATCTATCAATCTACTCAATCATGTCACTGAGCAGGGTCTGGATCAGGAAAAGCTCAAACAAACCATACGTACGGCCGTACGTATGCTGGATAACGTCATTGACATTAACTATTACGCCGTCCCACAAGCGCGGCGCTCTAACCTCAAACATCGTCCCGTTGGCCTGGGCATCATGGGCTTTCAGGATGCTCTGTACCAATTGCGTCTGGCCTACGCTAGCGAAGCGGCCGTGGAGTTTGCTGATCGTTCCATGGAAGTCATCTCCTACTATGCCATTGAGTCCTCCTGCGAGCTAGCTGCCGAACGTGGCTCCTATCCTACCTATGAGGGCTCTCTCTGGAGCCAAGGCATATTACCTATTGATTCATTGCAACGCCTGGAAGCTGAACGCGGAGCAGCGTACCTCCAAGTTGACCGCAGCCAAACACTGAACTGGGGTGTTTTACGTACCCGGGTCGCTACCGTAGGCATGCGCAACTCTAACGTGATGGCCATAGCACCTACAGCGACCATTTCTAACATCTGTGGTGTAGCTCAATCCATTGAACCCACCTATCAAAATCTTTATGTCAAATCCAACCTGTCAGGTGAGTTCACGGTAGTCAATCCCTTTTTAGTGCGAGAGCTTAAAAAGCGAGGCCTCTGGGATAATGTCATGGTAAATGACCTGAAATACTACGATGGTTCCCTGCAATCCATAGACCGCCTACCCGATGATCTGAAGACACGATTTGCCACGGCCTTTGAGATTGAACCACGCTGGTTGATTGAAGCTGCCTCTCGACGGCAGAAATGGCTGGATCAGGCACAGTCCCTGAACCTTTATATCGCTGGAGCCTCTGGCAAGAAGCTCGACATCACCTACCGTATGGCTTGGTACCAGGGCTTGAAGACTACGTATTATCTGCGCGCCCTGGCAGCAACCTCTCACGAAAAATCAACGCTTAATGACGGAACCTTGAATGCTGTCAAGCCAGCTTGGAGCCCTCAAGAAACCGCTGCCGTGCCTAAAGCCTGCAGTATCGACAACCCCGATTGTGAATCTTGCCAGTGATCATCGGCAACTATGCTAGGATAGCGAGGTAATATTATGATTTCCTGGGAAGAATTTTATGCGGAAGACCATGCGATTGCGGCCGCACCGCTCTCGTCTACACCAGCAGCATCGCATGAAACGAATCATAGCTATGCGACGGAACCGTCAATGGTTTCTGCTAGAACAACGACAGATGCAGCTCCCCCTCCTCCCTCCCTT
>JABEVH010000182.1 GCA_013043915.1 Pseudomonadales bacterium | reverse complement strand
TCGTGAAAAAGCCAAGCGTGCCGAGACCTGGACCAAGCTGGAACGTGTTTTCGAAGGCAGCGAGATCGTTCGCGGCATTATCTCTGGCAAGGTCAAAGGTGGGTTTACCGTCGATATCGGATCCATCCGTGCCTTCTTGCCAGGTTCCCTGGTTGATATTCGCCCCATCCGCGATACCGCTCATCTTGAAGGTCGGGAACTGGAGTTCAAGCTCATCAAGCTGGATGCCAAGCGCAACAATGTGGTGGTGTCGCGTCGTGCTGTTATGGAAGCTGAGTCTTCAGCTGAGCGCGAACAATTGCTTGAAAACCTCCAGGAAGGTCAGGTGGTTCGCGGTATCATCAAAAACCTCACCGATTATGGTGCATTCGTGGATCTCGGTGGTATCGATGGTCTGCTGCATATTACCGACATGGCTTGGAAGCGCATCAAGCATCCTGGCGAAATCGTTGAAGTTGGTCAGGAAGTTACCGTTAAGGTGCTCAAGTTTGACCGTGAGCGCAATCGCGTCAGCCTGGGTCTGAAGCAGCTGGGCGAAGATCCTTGGCTGGATATTATACGCCGTTACCCTGAGGGTACGCGTGTCAAGGCACGAATCACTAACCTCACCGATTATGGCTGTTTTGCCGAATTGGAAGAAGGTGTAGAAGGTTTGGTCCACGTTTCTGAAATGGACTGGACCAACAAGAATGTACACCCCTCACGCGTGGTGCAGATTGGCGAAGAAGTCGATGTCATGGTGCTTGATATCGATGAAGAACGTCGTCGTATTTCTCTGGGTGTCAAGCAGTGCAAGCCCAATCCTTGGGAAGAGTTTGCCAAGAATCACGAGAAGGGTGAACGCGTATCTGGAACTATCAAATCCATCACTGATTTTGGTATTTTTGTCGGGCTTGATGGTGGTATCGATGGTCTGGTGCATCTGTCAGATATTTCCTGGAATGAGAGCGGTGAAGATGCTGTGCGTCGCTTCAAGAAGGGTGATAATCTTGATGCCGTCATTCTCTCCGTGGATCCTGAGCGTGAGCGTATCTCTTTAGGTCTCAAGCAGCTGGATCGTGATCCGTTTAGCGAGTTTGTCGCTAAATACGAAAAGGGTGCGATGGTCAAGGGTGTCGTGAGAAGCGTTGATGCCAAGGGTGCTCTGATCGATCTAGGTGATGGCGTTGAAGGCAGCCTGCGTGCTTCTGAAATCAGCCGTGATCGTGTTGAAGATGCTACCCGCCACTTCAAGGAAGGTGAGGAAGTGGAGTCTCGCATCATTGGTATAGATCGCAAGTCGCGTGTCATCAGTCTGTCGATCAAGGCGAAGGATGAAGCGGAAGAGCGTGAAGCCATGGCGACCTTGCGTGAAGGTGAAGGTGAATCAGCCAGCACGCCTAAGACGATCGGTGATCTGCTGATCCGGGCACGTATGTCCAGCGAAAGCTAAACGTCATAGCTGCTGTACTGACGGGTCATCATCTTAAATCAGGTGATGGCCCGTTTTCATGGTCATGATCATAAGACAGATCAGTATTCTGTAGTAAATCTCCCGATATACATTGCCACTCTGAAATTATTGTGTAGAATCACGGAGTTGAGAGTAGTAAATGGCTGGGATATGAGATGGCTCTGACCAAATCAGAATTGATTGAACGGTTGATTGTCAAACAGGATGGACTAACCTCCAAAGATGTCGAACTGGCGATCAAAACCATGATCGAACAGATGTCGAGTACGTTGGCATCGGGTGGTCGCATTGAGATTCGTGGTTTTGGCAGCTTCTCGTTGCATTTTCGTGAGCCGCGTATCGGACGTAACCCCAAGACCGGGGACTCCGTCACCCTGGCGGGTAAATATGTGCCTCACTTCAAGCCAGGTAAGGAACTCAAAGACCGGGTTAATCTCAATCTGGATGGGCGCCCTGCTGCGAATACTGATGATGACGATGAGGATGACGCCTGATGCGGCGTTTATGGGCATGGTGGCGTGTGCTGATGCTTGTGCTGCTGTTTGTCGTTGGACTCTGGATGGTGGTTGTTAACGCCCAACCCATTGATCTTAATCTTCTTTTCTGGAAGTTTAGATCCGTTAACAGTGGCTTGGCCATGCTCTGCAGCTTTCTGCTGGGAAGCCTGATAGGTATGCTGGTGGGTTTAAATCTCTATGTATTGTTTAAACTGAAAGGACGTGTATTTTTGCTGCGACGTGAATTACGTGATGCACGTCAGCAACTGGAACGGCGCACGTCATGAGCCCACTCATCATTGCCCTTGATTTTGCTAGGGTAGAGCAGGTGTGGTCGTTGATTGACCGACTGGACGCTAAACAGTGCCGTCTCAAAGTGGGTAAAGAGTTGTTTACCCGCGGCGGTCCTGTGCTGGTCGAGCAGTTGCAAGCTCGTGGTTTTGAGATTTTTCTTGATTTGAAGTTCCATGACATTCCACATACGGTGGCTCAAGCTGTGTCGGCTGCTGCTGATCTGGGTGTCTGGATGGTCAATGTTCATGCATCGGGTGGCAGGCGCATGATGGAGGCGGCGGTAACGGCTCTGGCCGAATATCAGAAGCGGCCCCATTTGATTGCGGTCACCGTGTTGACCAGTATGGAAGATGCTGATCTGCATGAAGTTGGGATGACTATGGATAGTGATGCCCAGGTTCGATTACTCGCTGATCTTGCCATGTCATGTGGGCTGGATGGCGTTGTTTGCTCAGGGCATGAAGTGTCTGCACTGCGTCACGTTCATCCAGGTAGCCTGTTTGTGACCCCAGGTATACGCCCCGCAGGATCATCGGCAGATGACCAGCGTCGTACCTTAACGCCACGACTAGCCATGCAAGCGGGAGCTACTCATCTGGTGGTAGGTCGTCCAGTTACGCGTGCTGCTGATCCTGCGGCTGCTTTATCAGGCCTGTTGCTTGATCTGGCATCTTCTGATTGAATGTCCTCCAGGTTTAAATCTGAGTTTTAATCAGGTTTTGGGGGCAGCATGTTTCAAGCTGGGTGGGCGTTATCTGAAATCATCATTCAACCACAAGGTCTGGCCATGCACGGTTTTGGTCAAGCCCATCATCGTGCCTGGCGTCAGCGTACGCCTCTTCATGCCCGTGCTATAAGTTTTAGTGATGAACATCACCATAGGCTCCTGATCTGCTGCCTGGATCTGGGCTATGTGACCTACGCCTTACGACAGGGTATTGAAGCTGGCCTGCAATCCATCTTAGGGGCACGTTGGGACACGGCTGCTTTGGTGATCACCTGCACGCATACGCATTCAGGACCCGGAGGCTGTGCGCATGAGGCCCTGTATAACCTGGTTACGCCAGGGTTTGTTGAAGCCCATGTTACGGCCATCATTCAATCTAGCCTGGATGCGTTGACGCGAGCTCTTGCAGATGAACAGCCCGTTGACCTGAACTGGATAGAAGGCTGTTTTGATGATCAGGTGGATGTGGCCTGGAACCGTTCACTCAAGGCTTACTTGCGTAATCCTGAGGTTAAACCTGTACGGGATCATGAACGGCACCGCGCTTTGGATCGATTTATGCGGGTGATGACCCTGACACAAAACGGGCAAGTACGCGCTTTGATATCGTTGTTTGGTGTACATGCAACCTGTCTGGGCAATCAGCAGGATGCCTATGATGCTGATAACAAGGGCTATGCTGCGCGAGCTACCGAAAAAGCTCTTTCGGCATCAGGTGAGACTGTGGCCATTTTTGCACAAGGAACGGCTGGTGATGTTTCCCCTTACTACCATGGCCCCGGTGAACGTAAGCGCCGGCAACACATTCAAGGTGAAGCGGAAGTGGCTTATGCGGTCAATAATGGCCAGATGCAAAGTCGTATGGCGTTGCAATTGGCGCAGCAGGAAGGTGAGCGCTTACAGGGGGCGCTGGATAGTATTCTGGCGTATGTCGATATGACGCAGGTTAGCGTGGATCCTCGATTTAGCAGAGGGCAGCGCGCCTGGTCAACGCAACCTGCCCACGGTGTCAGTTTTTTTGCTGGTACGCCTATAGATGGCCCGGGTTTAGCCGCACCTTTAGCGCACACTCTGCGTTTTTTAAGTCGAGGCGTGCGCTGGCGACAGCAACATGCCGATACGACCACCCGGTCGTTTTATGAGGCGCAGGGTAACAAGGATGTATTGTTGCATGCCGGTAAGCATCAATTTCTGGGACAAGCGTTCAAGAACATGAAGCTGCCAGGATGGCTGGATCCTGTGGTTGCTGAGCTCAAGCGACAAGTGCAGGCAGGCGCTATCGATCATAGCCCTCTGGTTCCTACCGTGCTTCCCCTGCAAATCATAGCGTTGGGTCAGGTAGGTATCGTCGCTTGTCCGGGGGAATTTACCACCGTAGCAGGTCAGCGTTTGCTGCAGGGACTGGCTCCGGTACTGGCTGCGCGTGGCATCACGCGCTTGGTGATGATGACCTACTGCAATGATTATATGGGTTATGTCACGACGCAGGAAGAATACCAGGAACAGGCCTATGAAGGGGGGCATACCTTATATGGACAATGGACGTTGGCAGCTTTTCAGACCTGTTTTGACCGGCTGGCCAAGGAGTTCATCAAGCCCCGCCAAGAGCGTAAGCATGACGTGCATCTACGTCCAGAGCCGGTTCCCCCGGAAGAGCTGCGTCGCCGCAGCCACCGGGAGCGTTCCTGAGCTTGAGATTTAATGATCAATACGCTGGTCCAAAGGATTATTGTTCATCGCTATGGAACCCACCAGAGGCATGGTTCCGGCAGTGCTACTTTGCAACGTATAGAACATCTCACGAGAACCTAGTACATAAGTCAGGCTGCCGGAATAGCTCGTGATGCCAAAACTGAAGGTGGCTTGGCCGGTCACCACAAAAGGTGTGGCTGATGCCGTTGAACCGGTGCTTAGCGGCTCATTTAAGTTCAAACTGGTAAATACATTGTTGGTTATGGCCATCGACATGAGTTCATTTTCAGCAACATTGAGGGCTGAAGGTGTCAGTACCAATCCGCTGGCATCAGGCGTAACACAGGCTCCTAGGCTGATACCACCTACCATAGGCCCGGTCGTCAGCAGGTGAACACCAAAAGCGCCATGGCTACAGTTTAAGCCATCATTGCTCCCATCACTTGCACTTATTAAGCCAGTCCAGTTGGGTAACACGTTATTAGGGGCAAGTACGGCATCAAAACGGGTGAGAATCTGTGAGCTGGTGTTAACCCCTGCTCCTGAGAGGCTATAGGCCTGGCCACCGCTGGTCATAGAGCTTGCTAAAGTTCCCATATGTTCATTCAGACTGTAGCTATGTCCTGTACTGTCGGTGATATTCAAGATCAAATCGCGGCCATTCAGGGTGCCTGATACCGATTTATCCGTGGATGTTATATGGCCACTGGTATCGATGATGATACTGCTGTCTAAAAACACTTCGGCAGGCGCAGGCGTGGTTGCTATGACCGGTGTTGTTGACGTCGTGGTAGACGTTGTGTTTGGCGCCAATAGGCCGGTTTCTGCGATCAAGCCTTGCAAGCTGTAGCTGCCCGTAAAGCTAGGTGCTGCGGAAACTGAGAAATCACCTTGTTCAAACTCAGGAGCCCAGGTGGCATTGGCAGGGATGGATTGCATGAGGCTTTGCAAATGGGTTTCACATCCCGGCAAGGTAGCGCTGGCGCTGCTGAGTACGGTTGAGGAAGCACCGTTAAGGGCAATATTGATCGCCATGGCGTTGGTGTCCTTAAAATTGCCGGGGTGGTTGCAAATGCCATCGGCAACGGCCTGAATGCTGGCTGCCAGAGGTAGAATGTCGTTGTGGTAAGTACTGAGTAGCTGGGTATAGAGGGCGGGGGTCAGGTTGCTGTATGCCTTGCCCTGCGAGACATAGAGTGCCAGGGCCGCCGTACTGACCTGACTGATATCCAGATCAGGTATGCTGGTGGGATTGAGTGTGGATGCACTGAGCAAGCTGCTGGCCTGGCCTAAGTAACTGGTCAGTACCACTTGACCATCGGGTGATACCGCATTGGCAAATACAGGAGCTGAGGTGTTCGGAAATGTGACTTGGATGCTGTACTGACCTTGGCCATCTGCCGTAATGGTGCCAAGTACCTGAGCGTTGGCCTCATTAAGAGGAGCTCCTAGGGTAAACGTCACCACAGCATTGGCGATGGGGGCATCAATCACGCCTCCGGTGAGCAGGGTTCCTGTACTTGAGCTTGCACCGCTGCCACCGCCGCCACATGCAGTCAGGGCCAAGGCTGATGCTAATAACAAGGTACGTGTCTTGACGGTGTTGGGTAATCTCATGATTTTCCATGTCCATGATGAGGTTGATAGGCATACTATAAATGGGAAAATTTCCCATGTCTAATAAATTTGTGTAGAATGTGAACTGTGCTTCAAAGGGGGAAGGGTGCATGCACCAGGATGATCGGGAAAGTACAGCCAGCCAATTACTGCAAGCCAGCGATGCTCTCTTGCAGCCTTGGTTGCTGCTGCTGCTTGATCGCGGTGTCGATTACGCCATGTTCAGCAAACACCTTAAATCTACCTTCCTCAAATCAGCACAGGCCTTGCTGGCTGATAAACAGCAGAAAGCCACCGATTCAGCACTAAGCATCTTAAGTGGCGTGCATCGCAAAGATGTACGTCTGTGGCGAGAGACGCAGACCCCGTCCCCGTCAGGGGGCAACCATGCCAGCCTGGCCAATCAGGTCTGGACGCGCTGGTTGCATGATGAGCGTTACCAGGGAGACCGGTTGCCGCGTCAAGGCGCCATGCCCTCTTTTGAAACGCTGGTACGTGAGATTAGCCAGGATATACACCCCCACAGTGTGCTTCAGGAACTCAAAAGGCTGGGCTTGGTCGATGTTATACCTGATGAGGTAGACTGGGTTTGCAGACAGCGAGACTCCTTTGTGCCCCCGCAAGACACGGCAGAAGTATGGGCTATGCTGGCGGGAAGTTTGGGGGATCATATTCAGGCTGCGGTCGATAATATACGTTGTGGTCCCACACATCTTGAGCAAAGTGTATTTGCCGAACCTCTTTCAGAGGCGAGCATGGTTGAGTTAGAACAGGTGGCCAGGGAGTCCTGGTCAGCCACACAGCAACGTTTGCTGACAGCCGCCAGCAGACTATGGCAGCGTGATCAGTGTTTACCCGCAACCGACAGGCAACGACGTTTTCGTGCAGGTGCCTATTATTATCAGGGTACAATTAAGACATCAGAGGGTTTAGATGACCTCACGGAGACAGGAAAATGACCTTGCCTAAGTATCTAGGTGCTCGATATTACCTGCGGACCATGCTGGGC
>JABEVH010000011.1 GCA_013043915.1 Pseudomonadales bacterium | reverse complement strand
CGTTGATTGATCCCCTTGTTGACGCAGGGGGGTCAGACTATTTTAAGACCGGCCGATCAAATTACCTTGTTTTCCTCCGCGAAGCGGCTCCGTCCAACTAAGCATTTTTTAGATCTTTATGGTTGTCGATGTGTTTGTGAGAAGGGCAGGATCTTATATTCTGCCCTTCTTTCGTTAAGGGTCGCTGGTCGGGAGTTCTTGCAAGTTGGGTAGCAAGAGGATAGCCAGATCATTTCAGATTAAGTTAAAGTGCCACTTTGGATGAACTTGGGTGGGTATAGGATGATGCGTGCATTTAAAATTATTTTGGGTGGAATGATACTCAACGCGGCTGTCAACATGGGTGTGTGGGCAGATGAATTCTATATTAGCCCGTTACTAGGTGATCATTTCTACGACAGTAAAACCGCCCCTGATTTACAGTATCCGGCCAAAGGCGTCAATAATGGCCGTCAGTTTACCTTGGGGCTTGGCTACCGGTTTACTCCAAATTGGGGGGTAGAAGGGGACATCGGACGTTCTACACCTAATCTGCCCAGCCCATACCTTGACCGTTTTCTGCATTACCATCATGCTGATTTTAACCTGATGTACCGATTCAATGCTGATGGTCACCTGCAGCCTTTTGTGCTGGCTGGTGCAGGTCGCGCGCGCTATCAGGCAGACCTGGGGCCAAATTTTCAAAAAGATTATGGCCAGGCGGGAGCAGGGCTTATGTGGGCGTACAACGACAGGTTTGCCGTACGCACAGAAGGTCGTTATATGGAAGCAGGCGGGCACTGGAAGGATTGGGTGGCCTTAGTGGGCATGGAGTTTCGCTTTGGCCAAGGAGCCTTCCATGAAGATCAGGAAGCAGCAGACACTTCAGCTGATACGGCGGCACCTGCAACGGCAGAGCCTGTAGCCGCCGAACCCGCTGCTACACCGGTAGCTGAACCGGCTCCTGTACCTGTTGTTGCCGATGATGATCATGATGGTGTGCCCAATGATCAAGATAAGTGCCCCAATACGCCCGCCGGTGTTCAAGTAGATGCACAGGGATGCCCGCTTGATTCTGATCATGATGGAGTTCCTGATTATCTGGACAAGTGCCCCAATACCAAGCCGGGCGCAGCCGTTGATGCGCAGGGCTGTTATGTCATGGTTAATCAGGATCAGAGCATTCGCCTCGATATCAATTTTGAAACCAATAAGGCTGTTATTCACGGTGATGCCTCTGCTCAATTACACAAGCTGATTGATTTCATGCATCAGTATCCTGATGTCAATGTGGTTATTGAGGGGTATACCGATAATGTGGGTAATGCTCAAGCCAATCAACTGCTATCGCAGCGTCGCGCTGATGTGGTTCGCAATGTGCTGGTTTCTGCCGGAGTGGATGCTTCTCGCCTTAAAGCCGTTGGGTACGGTGAGTCGCGCCCTGTTGCCAGCAATGCCACGGAGCAGGGACGATCAGAGAATCGCCGGGTCGTGGCGACTGTACATGCTCAGTCCTCCTACATAAAAATGAAGTCTGATTCGAATCCTTAAGGGATGTGTAAGGACCAAAGTTGCCACGGGGGGTGCATCGAACCACCCCGTGGTTGGCTACATCATGTATAATCCTGGCCTCGCTCCATACTTAGAGGCCATTTCGTGATCCAGAATCTTCGTAATATCGCCATCATCGCCCACGTTGACCATGGCAAAACTACCTTGGTTGACAAGCTGTTATCCCAGTCAGGAACATTGGGCGACCGGGTGGGTGACTTAGAACGGGTCATGGACTCCAACGATCTGGAAAAGGAGCGCGGCATCACCATTTTGGCCAAAAATACGGCCATTAGTTGGACCGATCCACGCAGTCAGCAGATTTATCGGATTAATATTGTCGATACACCCGGCCATGCTGATTTTGGTGGTGAAGTTGAGCGTGTTTTGAGTATGGTGGATTCTGTGTTGTTGCTGGTTGATGCCGTCGATGGTCCCATGCCTCAAACTAGGTTTGTGACCATGAAGGCATTTGCCCGAGGGCTTAAGCCTATTGTGGTTGTCAACAAGGTTGATCGTCCTGGTGCTCGTCCAGATTGGGTAATTGATCAGGTTTTTGATTTATTTGATCGTTTGGGCGCCTCCGAGGAACAGCTCGATTTTCCGGTAGTCTACGCCTCCGCGCTCAATGGTGTCGCAGGTCTGGATGGCAAGAATCTGGCTCCTGACATGACGCCTCTTTTTCAGACTATCTTGGATAAGGTGTCTCCACCTGAAGTGGATCCGGACGGCCCTTTCCAGATGCAGGTTTCATCACTGGATTATTCCAGTTATGTGGGTGTCATTGGTATTGGACGTATCCAGCGTGGACAGGTTAAAACCAATACCCCTGTTGTCATCATAGACCGTGAGGGCAAGCGTCGAAATGGACGAGTTTTGCAGATCATGGGGCATTTAGGACTGCAACGTGTTGAAGTTCCTGAAGCCAGTGCAGGTGAAATCGTCTGCGTGACTGGCATGGAGGGACTGAATATCTCGGATACGCTGTGTGATCCGCAGGCAGTGGAGGCGTTACCTCCGTTATTGGTCGATGAACCCACCGTCAGTATGACATTTCAGGTTAATACCTCGCCATTTGCGGGCAGAGAAGGCAAGTATGTGACCTCACGAAATATCAAGGAGCGGCTGGAACGCGAGTTGCTGCATAATGTGGCACTCAGGGTTGAGCCAACAGACAATCCGGACAGATTCAAGGTGTCAGGTCGTGGCGAATTACACCTGTCGGTTCTTATTGAAAACATGAGACGTGAAGGGTACGAGCTTGGCGTGTCCCGACCTGAAGTCATCATGCGTGATGTTGATGGAGAGCGTCAGGAGCCCTTTGAAAATGTCATTTTTGATGTTGAAGAGCAACATCAAGGTGCTGTCATGGAGCAACTGGGACTGCGTAAAGGCGAAATGACGGATATGGTGCTTGATGGCAAGGGCCGTGTGCGTATAGAAGCACTGATGCCTTCGCGAGGTCTGATAGGGTTCCGGTCAGAGTTTTTGACCATGACTTCAGGTACGGGCATCATGACATCAAGTTTTGCTCACTACGCCGTGGTCAAGGCTGGCGATGTGGGCAAACGCAATAATGGCGTGTTGATTTCTATGATACACGGTACGGCTTTGGGGTATGCGCTGTTCAATCTGCAGGAGCGTGGCCGTCTCTTTATCGAGCCTGGTACAGAAGTTTATGAAGGTATGGTGGTTGGTTTGAATGCGCGCGGTGACGATATGGTCGTCAATCCGACCAAAGCCAAGCAACTGACCAACATCCGAGCAGCAGGAACGGATGAGAATATCATTCTAACCCCGGCCATACGTTTTACTCTGGAGCAGGCGCTTGAGTTCATCGAAGATGACGAACTGGTCGAGGTGACTCCTAAAAGTATACGGCTACGTAAACGTTATCTCAGTGAAACTGAGCGGAAACGGGCATCACGTTAATGCTTCTGGACCTAAATCTTCCTGAGTGGCTGACGGAAATACCGCCAGTCACTCTTGATGATGAAAGTGCCATGGCATTGGCCTTGCAGCTTGCGGAACGTAACATCCAGGAGGGCGGTGGTCCCTTTGCTGCTCTTATTCTTGATGCTCAAGGCTTGCTGCTTTCAGCGGGTGTCAATCGAGTGCGACCTGCTGGTTGCTCTTTGATGCATGCAGAAATGGTAGCGATACTCTTGGCGCAATTACGCATGCATAACCATGATTTAAGTGGTTATGGGGCCCAACTGTACTCAACCTGCGCTCCTTGTGCCATGTGTTGGGGTGCTCTGCCTTGGGCGGGGATAAAACGCCTGATTTGGTCAGCAGATACCCAGGATGCGGAGCAAGCTGGCTTTGATGAAGGTGATAAGCCGGTCCATTGGGAATCAGCATTGCTTCGTCGGGGCATACAGGTACGGTCAGGTTTATTACCCATCCAGGGTCAGGAACTTTTACGCCGTTATAGCGATCAGGACGGAGCTATCTATTAGAATTTACCTATTTTCAGCATAATTTCCCTATGAATTGTGCAACTATTGACCTGCATCAACCGATTATATGGCTGCAGGTCTATGCTTTCACCGCATAACCAAGGTGGAAGTTCGAGGTCTGTTATGTTGCGCTCCAAGGCTAAATTACGCGATAGTGTTGCCGTCATCGTTCGCCAGGATTTTTGCAACAGTTCCTCGGCAGCGGTTGCAAAACAACTGAATATAAGTGATCGAACCATGCGGCGTCACTTGGCGATGGAGGGGGTTTCGTTTCAGGAAATTCTGAACGATTTGCGCTATGAGCAGGCACAGTTAGCCCTGATGACAACGCAACTGAGTGTTAATGATATTGCACGCCAGTTGGGCTACAGCGACGCATCTAATTTTGGCCACGCATTTCGTCAATGGAGCGGCATGTCACCTCGACAATTTCGCCAGCAACGACGCAACACGGTGAGCGTCAATCTTGCTCAGCCTGCCTTGGTAGGCGAAAGGATGGCCAGTCTTTAATTCCCCCAGATTGCAAGACAGGTCTAGTATTCGTATGATCGTCCCCGCCAAGAGGGGAATCCAATGTGGTCAGGACGAACAGCGTTGATTACCGGTGCGACTGCAGGGCTGGGCTGGGAGTTTGCCCAGCAGTTAGCGGCTCGTGGTGTTCATCTTTGTTTGGTGGGGCGTCGGCTTTCATTATTGCAGCAGCATGCTGCTGACTTATCAGCTCGCTATGGTGTGCGCTCTGAGGTGATTGCACTTGATTT
>JABEVH010000181.1 GCA_013043915.1 Pseudomonadales bacterium | reverse complement strand
TAGCACAGAGCTCCAACGTAGAGAAATCAATCTCCTCTATCCAAGCCTCCTGTACAAACCCCGTCACCAGATCACGGATCATACGAGGATGAGAAAACAGGGCTCGGTAAATTTGATCATAGGAGGTCATGGTTCCCTTCCTTGGGCTACATCGTCCTTGAAAACATTATGTGCAGACTAAGTGACAAAACTGGGATGCATCTATGACAGAGGATTGAATTCCTCTGCCAGACTCAGATAAACATGGTTACATATTGCATGCGATTGTACCTGCAAATTATCGCCAAGTTGAACATACTGGTTACATGTAGAAGGGGTTGACCCTTTGAGGAGATTGTGATGATGCTGACCAGTGCTGAGACTTCCGTGATTGCTACCAGTATGCTCGTGCCTATGAGCCTTGGACTCTCTGGTGTTTGTGTTCTGGATGAACAGGGTCATGAAACTCCTATGACGGAAGAAATGATACTCAGGGCCTGTGAAGACCTGTTGAGGAAGCTGCAAACTCCAGCTTCCTGCAACTGACCTAACCACTGCCCTAAGCAGGCCCCTATCCGGGGCCTTTTTTATCAGATAAACGCGGACACAAGAGGCTGCGAAGTAGAAAGCGACAACGACCAAGGTGCAGGTGTGTTCCACATCAAGCGGCAAGCTCCCACTCCCTCCTGCACAAATCTGTGCATGCGAAAGGCTCTAGCGAAGTAAACATCATCTATGTCCGCATACCAGCCGCACCTGAATGGCTGCCCCGCCACAAGTGGGTGTTGTGTGCCAGACGCTGCAGGATCTGCTGAATCAAGACCGGCCCTTCATAAATAAATCCGGTATATATCTGTATAAGTGAGGCTCCCTCCTGCATGCGTTCCAAGGCATCATCAGCGGACATGATGCCCCCTAAACCTATGACGGGGAGACGTCCACGTAATGCACGCACCAACGCTTGCTGTCTATCCAGAGCCAGTGGTTTAAGCGGCAATCCACTTAAGCCCCCCTCCTCTAAGGAGCGCTTTACATTATCAAGACCTGGCCGGGTGATGGTGGTATTGGTCGCCGCCACCCCATCCATGCGACAGGCGACCAGGCATTCCGCTATATCCGTAATTTCAGCATTGCTAAGATCTGGCGCAATTTTTACTACCAAGGGCACATAACGACCATGCCGGGTAGCCAGTTTATCCTGCTGCTCTTTCAAGGGCTCGAGCAAAGCGCGTAAATACTCAGCCGTCTGCAAGGTGCGCAGACCCTGGGTATTTGGTGACGATATATTGACCACCACATAACTGGCCAGAGGATAGACTCGATCCAGTCCGACCTGATAGTCATCCAGGGCACGTTCAACCGGGGTATCTTTGTTTTTACCGATATTGATCCCCAGAATACCGGGGTAGCGGGCTGTTTCAACCTGGCGTACCAGGTAGTTAAGGCCAAAATTATTAAAGCCCATGCGATTGATCAACGCATGCGCCTCCGGCAACCGAAATAGCCTGGGTTTCGGGTTACCCGGCTGCGGGCGAGGTGTCACGGTACCCACCTCCACAAACCCAAAACCCAGGTCACCGAGTCCATGAATATGCTGGGCATTCTTGTCCATGCCTGCAGCCAGACCCAGCGGATTGGGAAAATCCAGACCCATGACTTTAACCGGCAAGGTTGGTGGACGGGCCACCAAGCGTTTTACCAGCCCTAGTGTAGCTCCCAGGCTAATCATACGCAGTGCTACCTGATGAGCCTGCTCTTCAGGCAAAGTAAACAATAGCTGACGTAGCAAGGGATACCACATGGGCATTCACGCTCCACACAGGTTGGGGGCGATAGCATAACGCATTCAAGCGCTACTAGGCAGATGCATAAGTCGATGTAGTTTCTGCGTCAGCACTGCATAAAGCCCTGCTTCCTGATAATCAGTCACTTGTAAACGAGAGCACAGCCCTTGCCATTCCACCAGAGCCGATACAGGCAAAACAGCTTGCCCCGATAAATGCCGAGCACATAACTGCCGATGCAAATCGCGCCATTGCTCGACATAAGCCTCATTAGCATGTGCTTGCCAGGGATTGGTCACCGTACGTTCATGCATACGCTGTAACAAACGCGTGAACCCCATCAGTTCATCCACCTCTGTATAGGCTTGCACGACATCAGGAACAGGACGTTGCTCCAACTGTACCAAACGTGCAATTTCCAGCAAGCGCTCACCACATACCAGCCTGCCGAATCGTCGCATAAGATGCTCTGGACAGTTGGCGACTGTGGCTGCTGCTTCAGTCGACCAGAACTGAGCGATGGCATCAAGGTCTGCCGTCGATAACACCAGATCATCCTCGCCGGTCCACCATAACACGGCCAGACGGGCATAGCGCATGGATTGATCAGCCATACGACCAAAATCTTCTCGTGGCAAGCTGTGATCGCTCATCAGCTCTGCCCAAAGCTCATCAAGTTCAAAGACTTCACGTACACGGACGAATGCTCGCACCTGATCGGCCAGGGTTACTCCTGCACGCTGCTGTAACCTCTGCAAACTGGTGATGCCCAGCTTGTGTATAAAATCATTGGCCAGCTCCGTACCCACCAAGGCATGACGCAAAGGATGCTGCATCAACACTTCACGATAAGGCGTACACAACCCGGCCGGAAAAGCTCGCAAGAGATCATCACGGCATGCCGGGTCATCGGCTAAATTAAGTTCCGTCAAACGCATTTTAAGATCATTTTTGGCATAGGCCAGCAATACTGCCAATTCCGGACGCGTCAGCCACTGCTCACGAGCGACACGCACCGTCCATGACCTGGCATCGGGCAAGCCTTCCAGCTCGCGATCGAGTCCAGCCTCGTGTTCCAAAAAAGTGATAAAATCAGCAAATTCATTATGACGTGCTGGTTGCTGCGCCACGGCAACACTGAGCAGCAAAGCTTGCTGACGATTATCACTTAATACCCTATGCGCCACGCCATCCTGTAAGCTGGCTAACAAGGTATTGCGCGCATCGAGACTTAAACTGCCGCGTTGCACCAAAGATTGCAGGGCAATCTTGATATTTACTTCACGATCAGAACAGTCAACACCGGCAGAGTTATCGATAAAATCGGTATGACACAGGCCTCCGGCCAGCGCAAATTCAACACGCCCTCGCTGCGTCATCCCCAGGTTGCCACCTTCGCACACGATACGGGCACGCAGCTCGGCACCGTTGACTCTCAGGGCATCATTACCATGATCTCCGGCATCGGCATGACTTTCCTGGGCAGATTTAACATACGTGCCTATGCCTCCGTTCCAGATCACATCCACCGGTGCACGCAATAGACCTTGAATGAGTGCGTCCGGACTCAACGGTCCGGCGGGAAGATCCAGAATAGCTCGAGCTTGTGGACTGACCTCGATCAACTTTTCAGTTCGGGCATAAATCGCACCGCCCGAGGACAGGCAAGCTGTGTCGTAATCATTCCATCCTGATCGTGGCAGGGCAAAGAGACGTTGCCGCTCAGCATAGGCTCGCCCTACTTCAGGTTCGGGATCAATAAAGATATGGGCATGGTTAAAAGCTGCCAGCAGACGCATCTGCGGTGCCAGCAACATGCCATTGCCAAACACGTCACCCGACATATCGCCGATACCGATACAGGAAAAGGCTTCATCCTGGCGACCCAAGGTCCACAAATGCCGCTGCAGGGATAAGTAAGCGCCTCGCGCCGTGATCCCCATCACTTTATGGTCATAGCCATAACGACCGCCCGAAGCAAAGGCATCGCCTAACCAAAAACCATGCGTTTCGCTGATACGGTTGGCGCGGTCGGAAAAGGTAGCGGTCCCCTTATCGGCAGCCACCACCAGGTAGCTGTCATCGCCATCATGGCGCAGCAGGCCCGGAACAGGAACCACCTGACCATCACGCTGGTTATCTGTCAAACTGAGCAGGGCTGCCATGAAGGACTCATAAGCCGCCACACCGGCAGCACGCCAGGCATCACTATTGACCGTCAGGCGATGCTGATGATCATGCAACACAAATCCACCCTTGGCTCCCACAGGCACAATAACCGCATTTTTAACCTGCTGGGCCTTGACCAGACCCAGGATCTCGGTACGAAAATCATCCTGCCGATCCGACCAGCGTATACCGCCACGCGCAATCGCGCCAAAACGCAGATGTACGCCTGAAAACTCATGAGCATAAACATAAATTTCATGGCGTGGACACGGACGTGGTACTCCGGCGATACGCAAGGGGGCCAGTTTAAATGCCAGGACTCCTTGAGGATTTAAAGCATAATTGCAACGTACCGTCGCATCGATCAAGGTAGCGTAGCGACGTAAGACCGTATCGGCCGTACGCGAACTTACCGTAGCCAGATAAAGAATCCACGATACCTCCTGATCAGATACAGATGTTGCCGTCTGTTGCTGCCAGCGACTCTCAAACCTCTGCCAGAGGCTATGCACGGACTCAGGATGCTGCACCAGCAAATCAGCTACGGTAGCAGGTCCTGGTACCCAGCCCAATTGCTGCTGATAATAGGCATAAGCACGAAAAACCTGAATCTGATCGACTTGCAATCCAGCCACCAGCGCCAGGCGATTAAAACCATCGACGGGCGCATAACCTTGCAAACACGCCAGCATGACCTCATGCAAGCGTTCAAGTTGTGGAACCTCAAGACCCTCAGGCCAGCTCCCCTGAAACTCATGCAGGGAACTCATGCCGGTAGCCAGGGGTAGCTCATAGCTGCGTTCACCCATCACACGCAGACCCAGGCTCTCCAATACCGGCAAGACATCAGATAACCACAACGGTTCCCCTTGATGCAGCACCACCAGTTTCAGGCGCCTTGCCGCGACATCAACCAGGCGCAAATGCAAGCACAGTGCAGCATCCTTAGGCCGGATCAAGACCATCTGCATATCTTCAGCCGCTTCCTCAGGGGTATGGGATTGACGGTACTCCGGTGTCAATCCTGCTCCCACGGCCAGCCCTACTGGAATCGCTACCTGCAAGCGTTCAAGCACGTTTTGCAATTGCTGATCCCAGCTCATACAAAGGGTTTCAAGATGTTCTTCCAAAGCC
>JABEVH010000180.1 GCA_013043915.1 Pseudomonadales bacterium | reverse complement strand
GTACTGGTGAATGGCAGTGAATGCGAGCCTTACCTGACCACAGATGATCGCTTGATGCGGGAAAAAGCAGAAGAAATTGTTGATGGTGCCTTGCTGATACAACATATCCTGCGTGCTTACCGCATAGTCATCGCTATTGAAGATAATAAAATTGAGGCTATTTCAGCCATGCGGGCGGCGGCGGAAGGGCATGGTGCCATCGAGGTCAGTGTGGTGCCGGCCCTTTATCCCATGGGTTCAGCCAAACAGTTGATCAATGCGATCACGGGCAGGGAGGTGCCTGCAGAAGGTCGTAGCACGCAGGTAGGAGTGCTTGTGCATAACGTCGGTACTGTCTATGCCATTCAGCAGGCCTTGCGCTATGGCAACCCCCTGATTTCCAGGGTAGTTACTGTGGCAGGTGCTTGTGTACAGCGACCACGTAATGTAGAGGTTTTATTGGGGACGCCGGTACAGCATGTGCTTGAGTTCTGTGGTGGGCTTAAAAGTACACCCGCCCAATTACTGCTCGGAGGCCCCATGATGGGGCAGGTGTTGCCCTCAACCCAGGTGCCTGTGATCAAGGGCGCTACCGGAATCCTGGCGCTGGGTCCCCACGAAGTGCCGCAGCGGCAAGCCTCGCCTTGTATACGCTGCGCAAGATGTGTGGAGGCCTGTCCCATGGGGCTCATGCCCTTGGAAATGGCAGCGCATGCTCGTGCTGAGGACTTTGCGGGGGCAGATGATTATGGTTTGGATGACTGTATTTTGTGCGGCTCCTGCGCCTATGTTTGCCCTTCTCACATCCCTCTGGTTCAGTATTTTCAATATGCCATGGGAGAGAAGGACGAGCGTCGCCAGGCTGAACGTAAAACTGAACGTATCAAGCAGATGATGGAGTCGCGGCGCGCCCGGCTTGATGCGGAAGAGGCAGCGAGGTTGACAGCACAGGCTCTGCGTCGCAGTTCATCCTCAACAGGAGTGGAGAAATGACTTCTATGCTGGATCAACCTAAACTTTTGCTGCCGGTAAAGACTCCCCTGACATCGCCGCATGCGCATGACCATTCCAGCGTGCATCGCATCATGTTGCATGTCTGTTTAGCCCTGGCGCCCACGACAGTCTGGGGTTTGTATTTATTTGGTTGGCCCTCCGTGAACCTGTTGATGCTGACTTGTGGGACAGCGTTAGCTGCCGAGAGCCTTTGCCTTCATATATTGAAGCAACCGCAAGCGCGGCTGTTTGATGGCTCGGCTTTATTGACAGGGTGGTTACTGGCACTGACGTTACCGCCTTGGGCACCCTGGTGGATAGGTGCTGGAGGAGCGGTATTTGCCATAGCTGTCGGCAAACATCTTTATGGCGGGGTGGGTCAGAATGTATTTAATCCAGCCATGCTGGCGCGTGTGGCGCTGCTGATCAGCTTTCCCTTGCAGATGAGTACCTGGGCATTACCTCTGCAGCATCCGGATTTTATGCAGTCGCTGCATGTGACTTTCTCCGGAGGGGGCATGCCTGATGGTTCCACGGGGGCAACTGCCTTGGGCCATTTACGCACATCATTTACCTTGCACAGGGATGCCCGTGATGTACTAGCTCACGACTTTTCATTGACTGCTGCCCTGTTGGGCAATACAGCGGGCAGCTTGGGAGAAACCTCCGAGGTATTGCTCTTGCTGGGAGGGTTTTGGTTACTGGCCTTGCGTATCATCAGTTGGGAAATTCCCGTGGCTATGCTGCTGGCTGTGTTGCTGCCTGCTGCATGGGCTCATGCCATTAACCCTGCACGCTATGCAGGCGTGGATTTTCATCTGAGCTCAGGGGGATTGCTGCTCGGGGCTCTGTTTATCGCAACCGATCCGGTGACCTCGCCCGTAAGTCGAAGTGGACGCCTGATCTTCGGGGCAGGGTGTGGACTCATGACCTGGGTGATACGTAGCTGGGGCAGTTTTCCGGAAGGTGTGGCTTTTGCTGTACTTTTTATGAATGCATTGACGCCTTTGCTGGATCGCTACTGCCGGCCGCGTGTTTATGGTCGAGATCGCTCACGTAAACCCTTACGTGCTTTGAGTCCTGTTGCAAGTGTCAAAGGGAGTGGTGAGACATGAGTGCGCCTCCATCCTGGTTAATACGCTGGCGTGGTCGCATAAGTTATCAAGGAGCCTTGCTGGGGTTGATATGTGCTGTCGTTGCCTTGTCGCTATTGTTTGTCGATCAACGTACGGCATCATCGATTAAACAACGCCAGATGGAGGACCGGCTGGCTAATCTGGCCCAGGTCATGCCTGCACGCTGGTATGACAATAACCCGCTGCATGATGTTATCAATGTCACCGATGCAGCGATGGGTTCTCAGCCCATACAGGTTTATCCGGCACGTCGTCAGGGTGTTTTGACTGCTGTCGCCTTTCAGGTAGTGACCCAGGGTTATGGCGGACCTATTACCCTGATCATGGGTGTGGATCGTGATGGCAATATCCTGGGGGTGCGTGTGTTATCTCACAAGGAGACACCCGGGCTGGCGGACAAGATTGATATAGCTAAAAGTCCCTGGATCACGCACTTCAACGGAATGTCCTTACGCAACACGCCGCCTGCCAGTTGGGCGGTCAAGAAGGATGGTGGTGTGATTGATCAGTTTACCGGAGCGACCATTACCCCGAGGGCTATGGTCAAGGGCATTCATGCCGGTATGTTGTTTTTTGCGCGCCATCAGAGTCAGTTTATCAGCCCAGTATCGAGGAGTTCACCATGAGCCATGCAGGATGTCAGGGATGTGGTGCTGCCAGCAGCAGCCCGGAGCCTTTGGACGGAGGCTACCGTAGTTTTTTTACGCGCGGACTTTGGGAAAACAATATATCGCTGGTCCAGATGTTGGGCATGTGCCCCACCATGGCCGTGACAACATCAGCCACCAATGGTTTAGGCATGGGATTGGCAACGACGGCAGTCATGATGATGTCTAATCTGCTGATTTCACTGATGCGCAACAGTATTTCACCTGAAGTGCGCAATCCGGTGATGATCGCTGTGATTGCAGGCATGGTGACGCTGGTAGATATGGCCATGAATGCCTGGCTGCATCCCCTGTACAAAGTACTGGGCATCTTTATTGCGCTGATCGTGACCAATTGTGCGGTGCTGGGGCGAACTGAGGCTTTTGCTTTGCGTCATGGGCCCGCCGCTTCCCTGCTTGATGGTCTGGGCATGGGTTTAGGCTTTACCTGGGCTCTGACCCTGCTGGGAGGCGCTCGGGAATTGATGGGAGCTGGTACCTTGTTTGCTCAAGCATCGTCGTTGCTGGGTCCTCATTTTCACTGGCTGGAGATGCAGGTCATGCCAGCCAGCCAGGGCATTCTTTTAGCCATTTTGCCCCCGGGTGGCTTCATATTGCTGGGTGTCATGATTGCACTCAAACGACTGGTGGACCGTCGATGGGAACAGCGTAAGTCTACACAGAACATGGCTATGGAACTGCCTGTAGTGTCGGCCTGATCAGGAGTGCAGATGATGAAGGTCAGTGTGGTCTATGCAGGTCAGCCTCCCGTGCTCGTTTCCTGTCAGCTGGAAGAAGGTAGCCCCGTACGTGATGCCATTGAACGCTCAGGTATCAAGTTTCGTTGCCCTTCCCTGGATCTAAGCACCGCCAAGGTCGGGATATTTGGAAAATTGGTGAAGATGGATAGGCCTTTGCAGGAAGGGGACAGGGTGGAAATTTACCGCAAAATTACGCGTGTACTTGATGAGGATGATGATGATGACTGAACTCAGTCGGGCTGCGGCCTTACGTATTGCTCTGGCGGCCAGGCAACTGCCTGGAGTTAGTGTTCCCAGCCTTTTGGAGGCGATTAATACATATATCCGTACAGCCGTGGATGAAAACAGCCTAAAGACAATCACGGTATCTCAGTTGAGTGACGGTTTGGCAAATATAGAGTTGCCGCGAGCAGCGATCAAAGAGGCGGTGCGAATTCTTTGGGGGGAGGGGGAAGCAGGCCAGGTTCCTGCACTTGAAACTCCGTTTGAAAACAGGGGAGGACTTATCCGAGTAGCGGTGGCATCCAATCAGGCTGAAATTCTCGATGGTCATTTTGGTTCATGCCTGCGTTTTCTGATTTATGAGCTCCAGGATAGGCAGGTGCGACTGGTAGATATACGTTCGATGCTTGAGTCGGATCTTGCTGATGACAAGAACGCTTATCGAGCCGATATGCTGCGTGATTGCCAGGTCCTGTATGTTGTTTCCATAGGTGGACCAGCGGCGGCCAAAGTTATTCGGGCAGGTGTTTATCCGGTCAAGGTCAAGGAGATTCAGTCTGCCCGTGCAGCGATGGAACAATTGAGTATGCTCATGGTCAATGCTCCTCCGCCTTGGTTGGCCAAACACATGGGCAGGGGGGCTGAGGAGCGAGTTCGCTTTGAGCGTAGCTCTGAGGAGGTTTGAACCATGCGCAGTCTGGGGGCCGGGGCGGCCATTATCGTGCTGATTCTTCTCGGTGTGCAGCTGTTTCAGCGTGTACATCAAGGTGAGGAAGATTTCTATGGTATCGCCTACAGCTCGATGGCCTGGCATGTAAGACTGGTTGGCCTGCCTCCCGGTTATAGCCATGCTCAGGTACAACGTGCTCTGCAACGTCAACTGGATGCTGTCGATAAGTCCCTGTCTTCCTGGCGCGCAGATTCCGAGGTTAATGAATTTAACCGATCAGCTCCGATAGGAAGTTGGGTGGCCTGTAGCCCCTGGTTTTGTGAGGCAGTCGCCAAAGCACTCGAGGTCAGCCAGTTAAGCCAGGGCGCTTATGACATCACGGTGGCTCCTTTAGTCAACCTATGGGGGTTTGGCCCTCAGGGGCGCCAGGATGTCCTGCCCACGCAGGCACAGATTCTGGCGGCACAAAAGCAGGTGGGTTGGCGCCATCTGCATCAGCGCCCGGGGGCCTTGATGCGTGATTTTCCCGTGCATATTGATCTGTCTTCGGTGGGTGAAGGCGTGGGCGTTGATGTGATGGGGACATGGCTGGAAAAGGCTGGATGTCAACGCTATATGATCTCAGTGGCGGGAACCTTGAAAACCAAGGGACGCCGAACGGACGGAGGGATTTGGCATGTGGCTATAGAGAGGCCAGATGCTAGCGGCGCTGCCCTGCATGAATTGTCATTGACCAATCAGGCCGTGTCCACCTCAGGTTCGTACCGGAATTATTTTGTAAAAGATGGTGTGAGCTACTCCCATACCATTGATCCCTTTACTGGCAGACCCGTTACCCATCACGGTATCCTGGTGACCGTCACTATTCCACCGGAAGCCTCAGGTCAGATTGATGCCACGCGCGCCGATGCCTTGGCAACGGCGTTCAACGTGCTCGGCCCTGACCGGGGATTAGCACTCGCTCAGCGCTTGAAACTGGCTGTTTTTTACGTGGAGACGACCCCTAACGGTTGGCATGAGCTGACTACTCCGCAGTTTGAGCCTTGGCTTCATCCATGAGTTGAGGCAGCAGGCTGATCAGGTCACTGCAGTCAATACTTAGCCCTTGCAACCTCTGACGCAAGCAGTATTCAATTTCTTTCTCCGTAGCATGCTTGATCAGTGCCCAGCCAGCAGGCTTGGCAGCATCGATGATAAAATCACGGGTGAGCATACGCTCGGTATCGCGTGTAAAACGCATGCCCAGCATCAGGTAACGCTTACCCTGGCGTTGGCTTTTTATCAGCCCAGGAATGGCAAATCCGCCCATCAGTTCAGTGATGTAATCAACATAATCAGCGTCAGAAGCAATATAACAAGGGGTAGGTAACGGTGACCCCAACGGTTTAAACAAGATGGGTAGGCGAGGGTCGATATTCTCTTGCGGGATAGCTTGGTAACGACCCTCATCCCAGCAATAAACCTTGAATCTCTCGTGTCGTCCGGTAATCCGGGCAACACCGACAATCAGCGTATGTTGACGATCAACATAGAGGGATTGTAACTGTGTGTCACGATTAAAATCGATGATATAAGGCAGATGCAGCGAAGCCAGCCAGCCATGCAGGGCTGAATGTGTCCATAAACTTTCTTTATAGGTTCGATCAAGAAATCGTTCCACAAAGCTACGTCCTTTTTTGTGTTCCATGTGCATGGCTGCGCGCGGAAACTCAACCATCAAGCGCTTGGGCATGGGCTGTCCTCCCGTCATGGCCAGGATCAGACTGTCACTGTCCGCGGGGATGGGCGAGTGATCATGCAGATTAATCACT
>JABEVH010000010.1 GCA_013043915.1 Pseudomonadales bacterium | reverse complement strand
GGGCTGCGATAGGCACCTGGGGAGCATTGATCTCAGGATTTAAGCTATTAACGCTGATGCTGGCATCAGCGTCTAACCAACGGTTAAGATGGGCAATATCAATGGCACTAAGCTCGCCAGCGGCTGCTTTGAGACGTAGTCCATCAAGTACGTAATCATAACGTGCATTGGCGTAGGCCGATTTGGCAGCATACAAATCTCTTTGTGCTTGCAGAACCTCAACAATGTCACGCGTTCCCACATCATATCCAGCCTGGGTGGCCACCAAAGCGGATTGACTGGAGCTAACCGCCTGTTGTCGTGCCTTCACTCGAGCTGCATCGGTGGTGACCGTTAAGTAGCTGTTATGCGTATCTTGTATGGCCAGACGTTGAGCGTACTCTAGTTGATCACGGGCAGCGTATTCATGAGCCAGTGCCTGACGAACTTTGGATTGTGTCAGCCCGCCAGAATAGATGGGTACATTCAGCTGCAAGGCTACTGAACTATTTTTTCCGTCAATTAATGGGTTGGCTCCCCCGGTATTAACGTCTTGCCAATTTCCTACCAACGCCAAGTTGGGTAGGTAGCCTGAACGCTGTTGCCGTGTTGTTTCCTGAGCAGCCTGGTAGGCATAACGCGCAGCGATGATGCGAGGATTATCCTGTGCAGACTTGTTTATCCAGGTACTTTCGGTGCCCTCGGGAGGCTCGGTGACCGGAGCGTCAGCACGCAATACCGCCAGGTGGTCATCATGCTTAGATGTCATGGTAAAAAGATTTTCTTCACTGGTGCTGACCTGTGTCTCTGCGCTGATGCGGTCAGCAACGCTGGAGTCATAAGCAGCCTGAGCTTCATGAACCTCGGTAATGGAGACCATGCCCACTTCAAAACGCTTTTTGGTCTGAGCCAGCTGGCGACCAATAGCCAGCTCTTGCGCTTGTTCGTAGACAAGATTTTCACTCGCACGTAATACATTAAAGTAGGTAGTAGCTACATTCAGGATGAACTGCTGTTCATCATTGGCGAACCCCGCTTGTGCCTGAGATGTCAGGGCTTGGGCTAAGTGATAGCCATGCCATGCATCGGCGTTAAACAACGGTTGCATGGCTTGCACACCATAAGATTTATCAGTGTATGTCCGGTTATAAAGGCCAAACGAGGGGATCGGCTCGGAAGGGTCAATATGGTTTGAGCTAACATTGGCATTGGCTGAAAAATTGGGTAACAGCGCAGACTTGGCCTGTTGAGAAACCTCCTGGCTGGCATGGTAGTTTTCAATAGTCGATGACCAGTCAGGGTCATTGCTCAGCGCCAGCTCATAGGCTTGCTGAAGATCCATGGACCATGCCAGCGGGCTGGCCAGTGCCAAACTTAACATACTTGTTTTATAGAGATGGCGCATGATGCTAGAACTATCCCAAGCATAGTGGGGGGGGTATATCAGACTACCGTATGCTGATGAACTTGGCAAGCCTTGGAGAAGTGTTTTGTCCTATTCGGCCAGTCCAGACGTTGCCGAGCTGGCTGCTGCTAGTTATAGTGGCAGTTCCGTTCTCCTATAGGTCAGGGAGAACCTGTCTGCCGTGAGTTGTGTAACATGTCGCAGGATTTTCACAGTGATACCGCCAAGGTTGATGGTGCAGCCGTTCATCCTTTACCGAATTCCCATAAAGTCTATATTGAGGGCTCGCGTCCGGATATTCGCGTGCCTTTTCGGAGCATTGCTCAGTCGGAAACGCCGACAGCTCTTGGCGGTGAGGCTAATCCTCCCATCCTGGTGTACGACACGTCAGGCCCGTACACTGACCCGCAGGTGAGTATTGACCTGCGCTTAGGTCTTAATGCCTTGCGCGAAACATGGTTGCAACGCCGAGCAGATACCGAGGTCTTGTCGGGACTGACCTCGGAATTTGGCCGCAAGCGAGAGAAAGATATCAGTGCAGCTACTTTACGCTTTGCGCATCGGCGCCCTCCGCGCCGCGCTCTTGTGGGCAGCAATGTCACGCAGTTGCATTATGCTCGTCAAGGCATCATTACGGATGAGATGGAGTTTGTAGCTCTGCGCGAGAATCTGCGTATGCAAGGCTACGGTGAACAACATCCGGGCCAATCATGGGGGGCCAGTATTCCGCGAGCAATTACCCCTGAGTTTGTGCGTCAGGAAATTGCGCGTGGACGCGCCATCATTCCAGCCAATATCAATCATCCTGAACTTGAGCCGATGATCATAGGGCGCAATTTTCTGGTGAAGATCAATGCCAATATTGGTAATTCAGCAGTAACTTCTTCCATCGATGAAGAAGTGGAGAAAATGACTTGGGCCATACGCTGGGGTGGCGATACGGTGATGGATTTGTCCACCGGTAAACACATCCATGAGACTCGCGAATGGATACTGCGTAATTCTCCGGTTCCTATCGGGACGGTTCCCATTTATCAGGCGCTAGAGAAGGTCGATGGTATAGCTGAAGATTTGACTTGGGAGATCTTTCGCGACACGCTGGTCGAGCAGGCTGAGCAAGGCGTGGATTATTTCACGGTGCATGCTGGCGTGTTGTTGCGGTATGTACCTTTAACCGCCAAACGGCTGACCGGTATCGTGTCACGAGGCGGTTCCATCATGGCGAAATGGTGCTTGGCGCACCATCAGGAAAGTTTTTTGTACACCCATTTTGAAGATATCTGCGACATCATGAAAGCCTACGATGTGTCGTTTTCCTTAGGTGATGGCCTGCGACCGGGAAGCATTGCCGATGCGAATGATGAGGCGCAATTTGCTGAGCTGCGTACCTTGGGCGAACTGACTCAGCGCGCATGGAAGCATGATGTTCAGGTTATGATTGAAGGGCCGGGTCATGTGCCCATGCACATGATCAAGGAAAACATGGATTTGCAGCTGGAAGTTTGTCATGAAGCACCGTTTTATACTTTGGGCCCACTGACCACTGATATTGCTCCTGGCTATGATCACATCACCTCAGGCATTGGTGCGGCGATGATAGGTTGGTACGGATGCGCTATGCTCTGTTATGTCACGCCCAAGGAGCATCTGGGACTTCCCGACAAAAAGGATGTTAAGGACGGCATTATTACTTACAAGATTGCTGCGCATGCTGCTGACTTGGCCAAGGGGCATCCAGGGGCGCAGCAACGTGATAATGCCCTGTCCAAGGCGCGTTTTGAGTTTCGTTGGGATGATCAGTTCAATCTGTCACTGGACCCGGATACGGCGCGTTCGTTTCATGATGCAACCTTGCCCAGGGATGCGCATAAAGTCGCGCATTTCTGTTCAATGTGCGGACCCAAATTCTGCTCCATGAAAATCACGCAGGAAGTGCGTGATTACGCAGCCAAGGGTATGGAAGAAAAGAGTCGTGAATTTGTGGATCAGGGCTCACTTGTCTATAGGACACTATGATGAAGCCACCCCGGCGTGTGGAAGTTCTGCAACGGGAGTCATTGTATGAGGGGTATTTCAGGGCAGAGC
>JABEVH010000179.1 GCA_013043915.1 Pseudomonadales bacterium | reverse complement strand
AGGCTGCAAGTTGGCATAATCAGCCAACAGTAACCCACGGGGATCAGCCTCTGGCGCCAAGGCCTCCCCGTGAGGATCAAACATAACGCGAGGCCATTTTCTCCAGCGAAACGGGCATAATACGACTGGCCTGACCCACCGTACCGAATGCCTGATAACGAGCTATTGCAATATCACGCATAGCCACCATGGTATCCTTGAGGTATTTGCGTGGATCAAACTCCTCGGGATGTTCCGCCATATGGCGACGAATGGCGCCCGTAGCTGCCAAACGTAAATCGGTATCGATATTGACCTTGCGCACACCATAACGAATGGCTTCAACAATCTGTTCTACAGGAACGCCGTAGGTTTCCTTGATAGCTCCGCCATGCGTATTGATGACCTTCAACCAATCCTGCGGCACAGAGCTCGAACCATGCATCACCAGGTGGGTGTTGGGGATACGTGCATGGATATCTTTCACGCGCTGTATGGACAGGATGTCACCGGTAGGTGGCCGCGTAAACTTATAGGCTCCATGCGAAGTCCCTATAGCAATGGCCAGGGCATCGACTCCGGTATCTGCAACAAAACTGGCCGCCTCATCCACATCCGTCAATAGCTGGGTATGGTCAAGAACCCCTTCGGCGCCTATCCCATCCTCTTCACCCGCCAGGCCAGTTTCCAAAGAACCCAAGCATCCGATTTCACCTTCTACCGACACCCCGCAGGCATGGGCAAACTGCACCACTTGCCGCGTAACCTCAACGTTATAGGCATAGTCCATGGGGGTCTTACCATCTTCCCCCAGGGAACCGTCCATCATCACCGAGGAAAAACCTAATTGGATAGAGCGCTGACATACTGCCGGGCTAACGCCATGGTCCTGATGCATGACCACAGGAATATGAGGAAATTCCTCAATCGCCGCCAGAATCAAATGGCGCAAAAACGGAGCGCCCGCATATTTACGAGCACCCGCTGAGGCTTGCACAATCACGGGGGAGTCCGTTTTATCTGCCGCCTCCATGATGGCGCGCATTTGCTCAAGATTATTCACGTTAAAAGCTGGAACACCGTAGGCGTATTCAGCGGCATGATCGAGAAGCTGTCGCATGCTGATCAGAGCCATTGTTTAAAAACCTCCCTTATGATGGTTACCCTCGGCAGCTGCTTGCAGTGCCGCCACGGCAGGTAGTGTCTTGCCTTCGACAAACTCCAGGAAAGCACCTCCCCCCGTGGAAATATAAGAAATATTACGAGCTACACCGTATTTATCGATAGCAGCCAGCGTATCACCTCCTCCTGCGATGGAGAAGGCATGACTTTCCCCAATAGCCTTTGCCAAAGCCTCCGTCCCCGTTCCAAAGGCATCCGCTTCAAACACCCCCACCGGGCCGTTCCACAATATGGTACGTGCATGCCCCAAAAGGTCTGCAAACATCGCCGATGTTTGCGGCCCTACATCTAGAATCATATCCTGGGGCCCAACATCTTTGACCAGTTTGATAACAGGCTTTGCCTGCCTGACAAATGCCATAAAATCATCAAGGCCTCCCTCAGGAGCCCGGGCAACCACGACATCGATAGGCAAGGGGACGGCCACACGAGTTGCTAGCTCACGCGCTGTAGCGATTAAATCATGATCACATAGCGAACGACCGACAGGAAGCCCTGCCGCTGCCAGGAAGGTATTGGCAATGCCGCCGCCAACGATCAATTGATCACAGGTACGTGCCAATGCATTGAGAACATCCAGTTTAGTCGATACTTTAGAACCAGCAACGATTGCTACCATCGGGCGCGCTGGACGCGCCATGGCTTTTGCCAAAGCATCAAGTTCTGCCGCCAGTAATGGGCCCGCACAGGCGACCTTGGCGTACTTAACCACACCATGGGTAGATGCCTCGGCGCGATGCGCCGTACCAAAAGCATCCATCACAAAGATATCACACAACTCTGCATAACGTCGTGCCAAGGATTCATCATCCTTTTTCTCGCCGGGATTAAAGCGTACATTTTCCAATAGCACGATTTCACCCTCGCCCACCTCAACAGGCGAATCCAGATAATTTCTGATCAGGGGAACAGGCATTTCCAACGCAGCACTCATGTAATCAGCGACCGGCTGCAACGAGTTCTCCGGACTGAAAACACCTTCCTTGGGGCGACCTAGATGGGAACATACCAATACCCTGGCTCCCTGTTCCAGGGCTTGCCTTATGGTTGGCAATGCCGCCACCAAGCGCGCATCACTGCTGACAGCACCTTGATGCAGGGGAACATTGAGATCCTCACGAATCAGTACTCTCACCCCTCGCAGGTTCAAATCTGCCATTTTTATGACGGTCATTTTTCTTCCTCCTTCAAGATCAACGCATGCACTTCATGCGTCCATGCTTAGACATAAATCCAGCAAACGATTGGCATAACCCCACTCATTGTCATACCAAGCCAATATCTGAGTCTGCCGACCAGCTTGACGCGTTTGAGTCGCATCCAGAACACAAGACCAAGGCTGGTGTAAAAAATCCGACGACACCAACAGTTCATCTGTCCAGCCAAGAATATCGGCATGGCTACCTTGACTAGCCTCATAGAAAAGGGCATTCAAGGCTTCCACCGACATCGCCCTTTGCCCGACAAAACAAACTTCAACACAAGCTACCACAGCCGTGGGCACGCGCACCGAATAGCCATTAATACAGTCAGCCAATTGCGGCATTAGTTGTCGCACAGCCCCAAGAGCACTGGTCGTCGTCGGTATTATATTCTGACCACTGGCTCGCGCTCTACGCCAGTCTCTATGAACATGATCCAGCGAGGGTTGGTCCGATGTTACTGCATGTATTTCCGTCACCATGACCGACTCAAGCGTCACATGCTCATCCAGTAAACTTAGCAGGGGCAGCAAAGCATGCGTGGTACAGGACACCGATGAAATTATCCGGTGCTCCGGACGCAGTGCACGATGATTGACGCCATAGACGATCAAGGCATCTACTGTATCAAAGGGCGCCGCACCGATGATAACGCGGCCCGCCCCCGCCAGCAGGTGCCCAGCGGCTTGGGCGCATTGGCGAAACTGTCCGGTGCATTCCAGAACAACATCAATTCCTAGCTCGGACCAAGGCAGATGTTCAGGGGACTTAACCTGCAGTAGCTGTATACGCGCACCATCAACCTGCAGGTAATCTGCCTCTGTCGTGACTTGACCGGGAAATCGACCATGTGTGCTGTCATAGCGCAATAGGTGAGCCAGCGTATCGGCATCTGCTAAATCGTTGATAGCCACAAATTGCACGCCTACCGGAGCACCGCGCTCATGCCAAACACGCAAAACATTGCGTCCAATACGGCCAAAACCGTTGATCGCCAGGCGCAGCGGCCGTTTCACAGGCTTAGCACCGCGGCCACGACTGCTTCAACCGTTATACCAAAATGCTGGTACAGTTCGGGAGCTGGGGCAGATTCACCAAAACCATGCATGCCGATCACATGCCCATCAAGCCCGACAAACCGATACCAATAATCCGTGTGTGCTGCCTCGACGGCCACGCGGGCCCGGACCGCTCGCGGTAAAACTTTTTCCTGCCAGGCGGCATCCTGGGCCAGGAATGTTTCGCAGCTAGGCATGGATACAACTCGAACGCCTCGACCCTGGGCAGTCAACACCGTCTGAGCTGCCAATGCCAGCTGCACTTCAGACCCCGTTGCCAGAATGATGGCATCTACCGAACCTGTGGCCTCACTGAGGATATAACCACCGCGCGCCACTTCAGCCAACTGTTCCCGCCGGGTCACTACTGGAGCCAGATTCTGCCTGGATAATACCAAGGCTGTAGGACCTTGGCGCTCCACAGCCAGCCGCCAGGCAACAGCACACTCCGTGGCATCAGCAGGTCGCCATGTACTTAAACCGGGGGTCGTACGCAGACTGGTCAATTGCTCAACAGGTTGGTGCGTAGGACCGTCTTCACCCAAGCCGATGGAATCGTGGGTATAGACATGAATAAGTTTCAGCCCCATGAGGGCTGCCATACGCACGGCATTACGGGCATATTCCATAAAAACCAGGAAAGTCGCGCCATAAGGCACAAACCCGCCATGCAAAGCCACCCCATTCATGATGGCCGACATGCCAAACTCACGCACACCATAATGTACATAATTGCCGGCGGCATCATTCTGCACTCCACGGCTTCCCTTCCACAGGGTCAAATTGGAACCAGCAAGATCTGCTGACCCCCCCAGCAACTCAGGCAGTAGCGGCCCTAGCGCATCCAAAGCATTTTGTGAGGACTTACGACTGGCAATGTTTTCAGCTTTTGCCAGCACAGATTCCAACCAGGCATCCGCCAGGCCATCAAATCCTTGCGGGAGTTCGCGGTGCCAGCGGCGCTGCAGTTCTCGCGCCAGATCAGGGTGCGCCTGTTGGTAGGCCTGCCAACGTTGTTCCCAAGCACGATGACGGGCAGCACCTTTTTCACGGGCATCCCAGGCTCTGTATATGGTTTCAGGGACTTCAAAAGGAGGATAGGACCATTCCATGGCCTGACGAGTGGCTGCTATTTCTTCACGACCCAGAGGACTGCCATGGCAAGATTCCGTGCCTTGTTTAGTGGGTGCTCCTGCACCAATAACCGTTCGGGCAATAATCAGGCTAGGTCGCTTTGTTTCAGCACATGCTTGCGTCATGGCCTGTAACAGTGCTTCACGATCATGCCCATCCATGGGCCCGATCACATGCCAGCCATAGGCCTTAAATCTTGCAGCCGTGTCCTCCGTGAACCAGCCCTCGACGTCACCATCGATGGAAATGCCATTGTCATCATAGATGGCGGTGAGCTTGCCCAACTGCAGTGTCCCTGCCAGCGAACTCGCTTCATGAGAGATCCCTTCCATCAGACAGCCATCACCGAGAAATACCCAAGTACGGTGATTAATCACCTCATGCCCGGGCCGATTGAACTGGGCTGCCAGCGTTTTTTCTGCCAGGGCCATGCCCACGGCATTGGCCAAGCCCTGCCCCAAGGGTCCGGTGGTTGTTTCAACACCCGGGGTATAACCAAACTCAGGATGACCGGGGGTTCGAGCATGCAGTTGGCGAAACTGCTTGATGTCCTCAATACCCAAATCGTAACCGGTCAAATGAAGGAGGGCATAGAGCAACATGGAACCATGGCCGTTGGACAAGACAAAACGGTCACGATCTGGCCATGCAGGATCAACGGGGTCATGGATAAGGAACTCCCGCCAAAGAGCCTCCGCAATATCTGCCATACCCATAGGGGCACCAGGATGTCCGCTATTGGCCTGTTGCACGGCATCCATGGCCAAGGCACGGATTGCATTGGCAAAAGTACGTTGTGACAAAGGCAGGGCAGACATAGGTTCCTCCGGTGCAGTTCCGATTAGCCCGCTATTGTCCAACAATCGCCGCCTACTGGGAACACCTGTGAAGTCAATCATCATGCAAATAGAGTGCAGTCTGCGACAAACTTGGCTAAGATCACGCTTCACCCCGCTACTTTGGCTCCTTCGGCAGTGGGGACACCCAAGAGCAAAGGAGACATTCTTATGTCTGAATACAGTATTTTTACCTCTGAGTCGGTTGCAGAGGGCCATCCTGACAAAGTAGCTGACCAGATTTCAGATGCTTTGCTTGATGCCATCATCAGTGAAGACCCCCATGCCCGGGTAGCTTGTGAAACCTTGGTTAAAACCGGGGTAGCTATCATCGCTGGTGAGATTACCACCACGGCCAATATCGATTTTGAACACATCACTCGTCAAGTCATCTTGGACATCGGCTACGACTCCTCTGAAGTCTGCTTCGATGGCAAGACTTGCGGCGTACTCAATCTGATCGGCAAACAATCTCCAGACATTAATCAAGGCGTCGACCGTGCCCGCCCTGAAGATCAGGGTGCCGGCGACCAAGGACTGATGTTCGGTTATGCCACCAATGAAACTGATGTGTTGATGCCGGCTCCTATACAGTATGCGCATCGATTGGTTGAACGTCAGGCTGAAGCTCGTAAAAGCGGCCTATTGCCTTGGTTACGCCCTGATGCCAAATCACAGGTTACCTTCCGTTACGACCAAGGCGTGCCTGTTGCCGTTGAGGCGATTGTACTGTCGACACAGCATGCCCCGGATGTCAGCGACCGTGATATACACGACGGCGTCATGGAGCTCATCATCAAGCAGGTCATCCCCGCTGAATGGATGTCCAGTACCACCCAGATCTTTATCAATCCCACAGGCCGTTTCGAGATTGGTGGCCCCATGGGGGACTGTGGGCTAACCGGGCGTAAAATCATCGTTGATTCTTATGGCGGTATGGCGCGCCACGGCGGGGGAGCTTTCTCCGGCAAGGACCCTTCCAAGGTAGACCGCTCAGCAGCCTATGCAGGTCGCTATGTGGCGAAAAACATCGTCGCTGCCGGTCTGGCTGACCGCTGTGAAATTCAGGTTTCCTATGCCATCGGCATTGCTGAACCCACGTCCATTTCCGTCAATACCTTTGGCACCGGCAAAATATCAGACACCCGCCTGATCAGACTGATTCGTGAACACTTCGAACTGCGCCCTTACGGGCTGATACGTCAACTGGACCTGCTTCATCCCATGTTTAGGGACACCGCCAGCTATGGCCATTTTGGCCGGACCAGTCAAGCCGTTGAACGTTACGGACAGAAGTTCAATACCTTTACCTGGGAACGCACGGACAAGGCTGAACTACTGCGCGATGCAGCGGGATTGCCTGCAGCCTGAGAGAAAACACCTCCCCCCGTTTGAACCTTGACGATTTAGGGGGAGGTCTATTGCAACTTTATAAGGTGATTTTAGGCAACCAAGGCACATAGGCTTTATCTGAACCTTGTATGTGTTGGTTTAACCACGACTTGATGAACTCGAGCAACTCTCCCCCGACATCTTCACCACGGTCAATGCGTTGTTTGAACGCCATAACCCTCTCCACTAAACGCCTATGTTCCTCAACATGCTGATCCTTGTTGGGATAGTTCTGTTGCACAAACATACGCTCTTCATAGGCAAAATGAGTCACGGTATAGGATGCCAAGGCTGAAATGATACGTTCAACCGCCTTGCCGCTCTGCCCTTGCTGATGCAGGCGGAAAATATCATTGGCCATATCCACCAACCTGCGATGCTGACGATTGATTTCCATATCACCAATATCCAATCGTTTATCCCATACAAAATAAGCATCTTGATTACGGTACGCCTTACCTTCATAGATTTCATACCGTGACACCAGAGACTGAACCTCGCCCCCCACGGTGGATGCTATAGAAGCCAGTTGCAAGCCTTCTGCCACCACCTCATCGCAGCGCCTGGTCATATCGACCAGATTGCGTGTGCGCTGGTCAATCGTAGAAGAAACCGCTGCCTGCTCTTCCGTCGCCGAGGCAATACCTAGATTACTTTCACCAATACCTTCCACATCACGCGTCATCTGACGCAACGAATTGGACATACTGCGAATTTTCTGGCGTCCCTGATCGGCCTGATCCACACAAACCTGCATGGCTTGACCGATCAACTTAGTTTCAGCATGAAGCTGATCAATCATGCTATTGATTTTTACTGTCGATGATTGGGTGTTTTGTGCAAGTTTACGCACTTCATCGGCCACAACAGCAAAACCTCGGCCATGCTCACCGGCACGGGCTGATTCAATGGCGGCATTTAAAGCCAAGAGATTGGTCTGGTCTGCGATACCCCTGATAGTTTCAAGAATAACGCTGATATTTTCCGACTGCGCTTCTAAATTGCGAAGATGCGAAGCTGCATCTGTCACCCCGCCAGAGAGATTATCAATCGAGGATTCTGCATCGTGTGCCATGATTTCGCTATCACGGGCCATACTCACCAGACGGGATGCCATCTCAGCGCTGGCATGGGTACTCTTGGCCACTTCTTCGACCGCCACGGACATCTGAGAGATAGAAGTCGATATATCAGCAATCTGCTCATTTTGCTCTCCCAAACTCATATTGATATTTTCGCTGGTACGAATCAAGCGCTGACCTAGCTCATCAAAATACAAGCCTGATGTCCGTATATCCGATATTACATCGCTCATTTCATAGGCTGAATTCTTAAGAGATTCAGCCATGAATGAATTGGTATCCCGCTGTGACAGCAACGTCACCGTCGCTTTTAACTCACCGCTACCCAAGCTGGCTATCGCTTGCCCCATGACTTGCATCTCATCAAGCTGGCGCGATATCAACCAGACAACTAACCCACTGATGGCAGCGGCTGTCAAAAACCAGCCTAGCCAGAAAATAGCAGACATGCACACTGCCACCTGTCCCATCATGGCGATGGTCAGTGGTTGCAATGACATCAACAGCCAAACACCCACAATAGCCAGCCAACGCGGCATACTCAATGTATCGTTGGTCCGTTCTGCAGTAGACATGAATCCTCCCCCTTCACAAGCCAATATGTACGCATCCTACATACTAGTTGCTGCTTGAGCCCTATGCATTATTTAATAATTCACCTATAAATAATTAGCATGCTACCAACATTTACCTGCTCATTAGGCTATTAACTAGCTTATCCACAGCCCAAACTCCAATCCTCGCTATAAGATCACAATTAGATGACAACCATGATAATACCTAGGTCAAAATTTGCCTGATGTCACCCTCTGCCACCATTTTCAAACCACCCCTATGCTGCCATTACTTAATGACCCATATAATAATGACAAATATGATTCTACTAGGCCCCTCAGGGGGGACGAATCCGACACAAGGTGGTAAAGTATGAGGTTGTGCTTAATTTGTAATTAGAGCATCTCATGCTCGGTTGGCTGACCAAAAAGATTGACCTTAAGAGGACTCGGATGATTTATAAGCAGAATGATGAGGTGGCATGAATAGCTGGACACATCTCTACCACTGGCTGAATATGCATGCCCAGTGGGTGCCGCTGTTCATTTTCTGTTCAGCTGCCTTGGAAGCGCTCGCCGTCGTAGGCATTGTTATACCTGGCATTCCTTTGCTTTTTGGCCTGACCATGATCGCCGGCCGCAATGACCTGGATTTTCCCATCATTCTAGCATCAGGGATCGCAGGTGCTATGTTGGGTGATGGCATCAGCTTTTGGTTGGGAAAATATTTTCAACACCGCACGGAAACGCTCTGGCCTTTTCGCACTCACCCGCAATGGTTGGTGCAAGGCGAAGCCTTTTTCCATAAACACGGAGGCAAGAGCATAGTCATCGGACGTTTCATCGGTCCCTTGCGAACCTTTGTTCCTCTATGTGCGGGCATACTTAATATGCCTGGATGGCGATTTACCGCCATGAATCTACTCTCAGCACTGGCCTGGGCTCCTTTTCATATTTTCCCAGGCTACCTGATCGGTTCAGCCTTTGATGACCCCTTAATGCCAGGTAAACACCAACTTTGGTTTCTGGTCGGACTGGCCTTGTCCATAGTCATCCTGATACGAACCATGCTATTACTGCATGAATTCGGTGAACCCTGGCTGCGGCGATGGTCACGCCATCTTCCTGATTATCGTCTACTTCTCATAGAACGCTATCCAGAAAAACAACTGGGAGCATTACTTATATCCTTGGTAACCCTATCGTGCTTCATGGTATTGACATGGAACTTAGGGGCCCCGGAGATCAAGCATCTAGATATTCAGATAGCCCATCAGCTAACTAATCTTCATCAGCCTTTCCTCGACTATTTTTTTGTTGCCTTATCGGTACTGGGTTATCAGAAACCCATGATCGCATTTGGTGGATTCCTCCTATTTTACTTCATAGGCCGAGGGGCTTACGGCACCGCCATCATCGGGCTTATTAACGGCATCTTGGCGCTGTGGCTACTGCCCCTGCTGCTAAATGATATGGGGACCAACTCATCCCCGTTGCATCAGCTAGGTGGCTTTCCCAGCATACAGGCCCTATCCACCGTGATGCTGTGGGGGTTCATTGGTATCGTTATTCCCCGATCACTAACCCAGGCTCATCGCGTGCGCCTCCTGACCGTAGTCACTACCGTGACTACCTTGATCCTGGCTTCCAGCCTATATCTGGGCACACATCACTTCTCTGAAACGCTAGGGGGTGTTTTGCTGGGTGCAGGGCTGCTAGCCCTTTTGCGTTATGCCTACCATCGCACGTGCAAACAATCCTTACCCGGGCGTGAAGTCAGCATCATTGTCATTGCTGCCCTTGTATTGATCACCGTCAGTATGGTATTGCCCGAAATGAATACCGCCATTGCGCATTATGCCCCCTTGCAACCTTCCCTGGCCCAACACCGGGCTATGCGTATCCGACGAAAGAATCATCACCTCCACCACCCCGCCCATGCGACTCGGCATACACTGCCTACGGCTGAGCATGGACTATTTCCTGCAAAGTCGCATCCGCCGACGAACGCGATGACGCAGGAGCATGCGCCACAGCTTGTTGTGCCCATAGCTTTGCCTCAGCTAATCGCCCCTCATGCCACAATAAATCAGCCAGATTATTCATCGCCACCCAGTCATCCGACTGTAAACCCATAGCCTGGTGATACGCCTCCTCAGCATGAACAAGGTCTCCCACGGCGCGATATGCATTGCCCATAAATAAAGAAATTCGCGCATCATTGGGCTGCCTGGATCTTAAAGATTGATAGGCATGAATCGCTAGCCGGGGATGTACTCGCTCAAGATCCACCGTAGATTTAAGCAAATCAGCAACCGATATATCGCCAGGCAAATGATCCGGGTCCACGAGAACGACAGCCCATGACCCTGCACGTACCCATACCCGTTCTAAAACAGGCAACGGCAATCGCTCTTGTTCATGCCGTCCTGAGTGCAAAATAAATTCCTGATGCTCAGCATCAAAGCCTGTGATCACCGCAAAATGCCAGCGCGGCCAAAAGTTCAGCGCTAGGTTGAGCAAAACCAAAGGCGCCCGATGCTGATCAAGGCTAAGCAAAAGATCTTGCAACTCAGGGCCCACAGGCAAAACCAGCATACCCTGGACACGAGCTTGGGCAGCCATTTCTTCCTTAAATGTTCCTTTTCTGCCCGGTACATATAGTGAAGAAATTAAGCGCTGCTGAGGCACTGGATGATGTAGCCAAGCGAGCTCCATACCCATTGCCGCAGGCCCGCACTGATAATCGGCTTGAGGAATGAAAGGAACGTCTAGCCGTACATCGCGGTAAAGTACCTCGGCATGCTCCTGACGCAAACGTATCGTCTGCGCTGGCAGGCAGCCCTGTAACAACAGGGCTGCCAGTACACTAGCTGCTATGCGCAGCATGGCAGCATTAATGGCGAATGGAGCGGGTAAACGGAAATACCTTGGTCAGTCCAAGAATATCGGTGATGAGTAACACGATAAAGATAAAAATCAGCGCGCCTATGATATCCATACCTGCTGCAGGAGCAGACTGGACATGACCATAGAGCTGATGAACTTCATCATCGTTTAATGCGTTGACGCGTGCCTGGGCATCGTCTGCATTAACACCCCATTGCTGCAACTGATGTCGAACATCGGCCCGAGCTAAAAAGCCAGCAACAACCTGACGTTCATGCTGTTGCTGCTGGGTAGGCGCAGCAGACAGCACTTGCTGGCTGGCTATTACGTCCGCACGAGCAGGAATCCAGCATATACTCAGTATCATCAACATAACGCGTGCAATGATTTTGACCCAATTGCCTGTCATAGTGTTCTCCTAGTTGACCCGGGATACACTATAACGGCTAAGGGTGGTGAACTCCAAGCTCCATGCATCTTCCTTGAAGCGATGGGTTGTGATGCAATTCTCAGGATTAAGAACTGATGCCTATGTCATGGAAACAACTGTTAAATGCAGAGCGATTAGGATCTTCTCCGCGACATGCTGAACAAGCGCGCAGCCCATTCCATAAGGATCATGACCGCATAATTTTCAGTGCTGCTTTCAGGCGATTAAACCGCAAAACTCAGGTACACCCTTTTGCACAGAATGATCATGTCCATACCCGCCTAACCCATAGCCTGGAAGTAGCCTGTGTTGGCCGCACGCTGGGGCAACTGGTGGGTGAGTACCTTAGTGATCAGTTACCTGCCAGCATCAGCAGTTCAGATATTGGCGCTATCATCCAGTCAGCCTGCCTGGCACATGACATTGGCAATCCTCCATTTGGACATGCTGGCGAATTTGCTATCCGTGACTGGTTCTTGCAACCCACTCGTCACGAACTTTTGTCCGGGATGACAACCGAACAGGCTCACGACCTATGCAACTTTGAAGGCAATGCTCAGGGACTGCGTCTCTTGACTCAGACTGAACATCATCCTTTTCAAGGAGGCATGCGCCTGACTTATGCCACCTTAGGTGCTTTCATCAAGTACCCCTGGACCGGTCGCGGGGTGACCTTGACCACGACCATGCCCAAGTTCGGTTGTTACCAGGCAGAAGCCGCGTTGATGGAAACCATAGCGCAACATCTGGGATTGCTTTCCCAAGGACAACAACGTTGGTGCAGGCATCCCCTGGCCTATCTGATGGAAGCGGCCGATGATATCTGCTATGCCTTGATCGACCTGGAAGATGGTATAGAAATGGATATTCTTCCCTACGAACAAGTAGAACCACTTTTTCTCAACCTGCTCGGTGATCAAACGCCTCCGCCGGAATTACGAGAAGCATCAAGTACGACCGCGCATAAGATAGCTGCCCTGCGCGGTGCGGCTTTCAATGTGCTGGTTCAAGCTGTAGCTCAGGCGTTTACGCATAACCAAATAGAACTACTCAACGGAACCTTGCAAGGCAATCTATTGGATCATTGCGATCGCCATCTTGGTGCAGGTATTGAAGCTGCAAAAACTATGGCTCGCCACCGCATCTTTAACAATCCACGCAAGGCGCAAATCGAATTGGGTGCTTATGCCACCTTAGGACTGCTCTTAGATGCTTTTATTGAAGCCAGTCTGGCCGGACTCAACGGTAAAACCTTAAGCTTCCGACATAGGCGCCTCCTGGATCTCTTACAATCACAAGTGGTTCAACCGGCTGATTCAGTCTACGGCTGTTGCCTGCGAGCACTGGATTTTGTCGGCAGTTTATCCGATCATCATGCCATGGACTTAGCACGCAGCTTGGCAGGGCATGTTCACCATCAGTCCTAAAGCAAACTTTCTGCGGCATGCTATCATTGCCCAGAATGTAACGAGGAAACCAATATGGCACGCATACTTATTGTTGAGGACTCCCCTACGGAGCAAACAGCCATGCAGCATTTGCTGTCTCAACATGGCCACCAGGTATGGGTGGCCAACGACGGTCATGCGGCACTCGACATGGCACGTCAGCATAAACCTGATCTGATCTTCATGGATGTGGTCATGCCTGGACTTAACGGCTACCAGGCCACCCGTGAATTAAAAAAGGATGCCAGCACCGCTAACATCCCCGTCGTCATGATTACTAGCAAGACCCAGGATAGTGATAAATACTGGGGCATGCGCCAGGGTGCGAAAGCTTATATATGCAAACCCGCCTCAGAGCAGGAAATACTCGATGTGGTTTCATCGCTTATCTGATAAAGGCGTCCACAGGCACTGACCAGAGCCCGAATGGCGGCGGTCAGTAGGTCGTCGTCTATGCCAGCACCAAACTGGAAATGCTCGTTGCTGGTTGAACTGGCTTCCACCCATGCGCACGCTTTGGCTTTAACACCTTGGCTCCTTGAGTCGAGCGATCGCTCTTCATAACTATGAATACGCAACTCGTAACCTGCTGAGGATAATGCTGCGGCCGCTGCCTCCAAAGGCCCCCTGCCTTTTCCTGACAGGATCATCACCCTTTGCTCCTGCCGCAGACGTAGCTCCATCCCACCTGAATCATACGAATGTGCTAGATACTCCCACGTTGGTGATGGCTGCAAATAGGTCTTTTCAAACAAAGACCAGAGAGTCGCAGCAACGACCTCGCCACCATATTGATCCATATGGGATTGAACCACAGCTGAAAACTCGATCTGAGCGCGCCGTGGCAATACCAGACCATAATTAGTGAATAGCAAATGTGCGATTCCACCTTTACCCGACTGACTATTGACCCGAATGATGGACTCATAATTTCGTCCTAACTCAGCTGGATCCAAAGGGAGATAAGGAACTTCCCAAAATTGTTGCGCCCCCTGGCGCTTCATCCCCTTGGCAATAGCATCCTGATGTGACCCGGAAAAAGCGGTAAAAACAAGATCTCCCGCATAAGGATGCCGCGGATGAACAGGCATTTGGGTCAATAACTCCATGGTTCGAGCCAGCGCTGCAAGCTCTGAGAAATCCAGACCAGGGGGGACACCTTGCGTGTAGAGATTCAATGCCAGGGTAACCAGATCGACATTACCGGTACGTTCTCCCTGGCCAAACAAGCAACCTTCAACACGTTCTGCACCCGCCATCAGAGCCAGCTCAGCCGCCGCCACGGCAGTCCCGCGATCATTATGCGGATGAACACTCAGGACAATGGCATCACGGCGAGCAAGATGCCTATGCATCCACTCGATCTGATCGGCGTAAATATTGGGAGTTGACACTTCAACCGTTGCAGGCAGATTGATAACGACCTGCCGATCCTGAGTTGCTCCCCAAGCATCCGTCACGGCATCACAAACTTTTAGGACATAGACCAGTTCTGTTGATGAAAACATCTCAGGACTGTATTCCAAACCCCAAGCTGCCTGCACAGGCACCAGTCCCTTTATCAAACGAACCGATGCGACCGTCATTTCCAGCAGCATTGGTGCGGATAATCCCAGCACATGCTCACGAAAAATTTCAGAGGTTGCCGTATACAGATGAATCAAGGCTCGTGAGGCCCCTTGCAGTGACTGCATCGTACGATGAATAAGCACATCACGTGCCGGCGTCAACACCGCGATACGTACATCATCAGGTATCATGTTTTTTTCAATAAGCAGGCGGACAAAGTCATACTCCACCTGAGATGCTGAAGGAAAACCTACTTCTATCTCTTTAAAACCACGAGCACAAAGACACTGAAAAAGCTGCAATTTCTTTTCAATACCCATGGGTTCAAACAGGGATTGATTTCCATCACGCAGATCCGTACTAGACCAGACGGGAGCTTGGTGCAAACGGATATTAGGCCATTGGCGATCAGAAAGCTGCACCGGTGCAGATGCTCGGTAGCGATGTGATGGGTGGGTTATCATGAAAAACTCTCCGTCTTATTAGACTTGCCATCGTAGACGACCGGCTCGGACAGAAGATTGCTAATATCATGAATAACGAGAATGATTTGATATTTTATGCTATTTTTTTGCTAAAATTTAGCAAAATACAACGAAGAGCACCCCTGCTATGGATCGCTATGATCGACATCTGCTTGAAATTCTGCAGCAGGAAGGGCGCATCAATAATCAAGATCTGGCTGAACGCATCGGACTATCACCCTCACCCTGCCTACGACGCCTGCGTATGCTGGAGGATGCGGGTTTTATTCAAGGCTATCATGCACTGCTTAATGCGCGTCGTCTGGGCCTCAATCTCATGGCTCTCATTCAAATCGCCATGGACAGGCATACGCCTGAACGCTTTCAATCCTTTGAAGAGGCCATCCGCGACATACCCGAGGTACTCGAATGCCTGCTGATTACCGGCCAGACTGCTGACTACCAACTTAAAGTCATCGTCAGAGATATGGACGCTTATCAGAATCTGCTACTGCAATCGATTACCCGTATCCCCGGCGTCAGTGGCGTACATTCAAGTTTTGTTTTACGCTCTGTGCTCCATCGCACAGCCCTACCTCTCCCCGACTAATCAGGGAAGACCATAACTTAACTGTAAATGACCATCAGCCACAACGACAGTCTGTACACTATCTGGCGTCAACCACAATCCTTGTGGATGCACTTCCTGAATATCGATTTGTGCATGCAACCCCGCCCCTAAGTCCAGGGGGGCACGGGTATAGGTACGTAATAAATGAACAGCATCACTGAATGGAATATGCAGTCGCTGCATCAATTGACGTTTCAAGTTATCTCCCAACATCCAGGCTGCCGTTCGAGCCAGCCTGCTCTCGGTTTCCAAAGAAAAGTTCAAGTCCTTAAAAGAGAGTTCACCGCGTTGGGAATCAAATACCGGCGTTGCCAATATGTAAATTAAACTATCTACAGGCTCCCTGAGGTGCAGGCCCAACACAGCCATCTGCTTATGGCCATAGAGAACCACATGCTCGATAACAACGCGGTGTGAACCTACCAAGAGGGTACGATCTGCTAGCACCTCATCCATCAAGGTACCGGCTCGACTGAGCGGCAAGTTCACATTTAACACCACATGAAATCCAGTGACCGTAGGCCAAGAACCCAGCGCAGGCATGGCAGGCAATCCTGTCGTTGCAGGCCGCACAGCCACAATTTCCGGCTTGGCCTGCATCTGGACACGAAGGTTAAGCACATAACCCTGACCTTGCACCCCCGCTAGTGCAAGAGCCACGGGGTGTAACATTAACCATAAACCATGCCCCAGACTTAGCGGGCTATTCAGTTGGGGCCAAACTGCTGACAAGGCGGCATGTATCCCCGTTGTCCCCAAACCATCGCGTAGCGTCTCATCAACCTGAGCCCGTAATCGATCTCTTACCACAGGCAAATTCAGGATGGCCCCCACATCCACATGCAATGCTGTCAATTGACAAGGGCGTATCCATTCCAGAGTCCATGGCCCCGGACTTAGCTGCAAACCACGGGCTCCGGTCTGTAACGTCCCTTGCAGACGCAGCCGTACTTGTGCTGGAGCTTCATTCCACCCGCAACTAGCCAACGTAGCGGCACTCGCCCCTCCCTGCATCACAGCTTGCACGCTGAACGCAGCGCTAACAACAACAGTAAATTGTTGACCATCAACCCTTAACTGTACATCCTGTATCCAGAGCTTGTGACGCAAAGTGGTCTGCAAGGGCAACGCCCCCCCTCCAGGTAGGCGCATCACCGAACTAACCTCTCCCTGGCTTAGCGGGCGGGGCAGCTTATTGAGCAGCTCAGCGCGTAAACTAAGTAAGTTTAAGCTGACAGGAACATCGATTTGAGACAACTCAACGTTTGGAGCAGGTTGTACTAGAGGATCATTGGGGGGAGGTGAAATCGGGGCATGTGCGCAGCCCAGCAACAGCATGGCAAGTATTGCCCATATGGATGATCGCATGGAAATTCATGTCCAAAACTCAAAAGCTTATACATTGTAAGCTATCATCAGACATAGACCCTATAGGATATTGGCATGTTTGATCGTGGGGGAGTGCAATTTCGTTCCATGGCCAGCATGGTGGCCATGGCTCTGGCCTATGCTCTGCTAGGCTGGTTTTCGCTGCAACTTGCCACCATCAATCATGTTGTATCTAATATTTGGCCGGCCAGTGGGCTAGCCGTAGCCATGATCTGGCATAGCTCCCACCGTGGCACTCTTGGCATGATACTGGGGGGCATGCTGCTAGGTTGGGTTAGCCAACACAGCCTGCCAGCCTGCTTGCTGATTACAACAGGCAGCACGCTCTCTGCTTGGTTGGTCGTGTATTTCTTGCGACTACTTGCCCCTGAACAACCGTTACGTTCTTTACGTGGTTGTTCAGTTTTCATTGTACTGGTAGTGATCTTGCCCCTTATAGCGGCCAGTACCGGGATTTTAGCCCTGACCCAACTCGATACGATGCCTGCAGACGGCTGGAAATCTGCCTGGCTAACCTGGTGGGTCGGTGACACTACTGGCATGTTGGTGGTTGCACCTATGCTGATGGATTGGTTCGATGCTCATGACCAGATCAATGAGTTGCTGCAACTGCGCTGGCTTTTATTTGCAACAGCTTCCCTCATGAGTGCCGGGGTAGCTTTTCTGGACTGGATAAATCTGAGTCTTGGCAGTAGCCTGGCTTTTATTACCCTCCCCATTCTGGTTACAGCCGCCTTATCGATACCCCTCTTTCAATCTATGCTATTACTCGTCCTTATGGCCATGATGGCCGTTCTTGGCATCATTTCTGGCTTGGATACTGCCGCCTCACCTCTACTCAATGCAGGATTGTTGCAAATCATTATCTATATTAGTACGTCGGCTCTCACCGTATTAATGTTGTACGCTGCTGCCAGTGAACGTAGAGACCTGGAAAATCAGATGCGGCGCACCAGCGAACGACTGCGCGCCAGCCTCCGACAACTGGAGGAAACGGCAGAGGAACGCGAGATAGCCATGCTCCGGCTGATGGAATCAGAAAAAATGGCCACCTTAGGCTCTCTCGTTGCAGGTATGGCTCATGAACTGAATACTCCTCTAGGCAACAGCATCACGCTGGCCAGCGGCATACAGCACACCGCTGGTGTTCTGGAAAGCTATGTGGCTGGTGAACAGGTGAGTCGTACTAATTTACAAGGACAACTGCATGATTTACGCGAGGCCGCCCGATTACTGGAACGCAGCAGCCGCCATGCCGGAGACATGATCAGCAACTTCAAACAGATTGCCGTAGATCAGAGTTCCAACCGGCGAAGGCGTTTCTATCTCCCCGAACTCTGCCGTGATATAGGAGCAACGCTACTCCCGCAATTTAAAACCAGTCCACATCAGTTGATCATACAGATTGATGATGAAATATGGATGGACAGCTATCCTGGAGCACTAGAACAAGTTGTCATGAACCTGATCCATAACGCGCTCCTGCATGCATTTGATGGACACCAGGAGGGACGCATTTTGCTAAAAGTTCGTCACAAGCCCGGAGATGAGGTCGCGCGCATAAGCGTTGAAGATAACGGCTGTGGCATAAGCCCAGAGCATCAAAAACAAATTTTCAAACCATTCTTCACGACCCGTAGCGGCACAGGAGGTAGCGGCCTGGGCCTCTACGTCGTTCAGCAATTGATCACTGATGTTCTTGGAGGTAAACTGACCTTAGTCAGTGGGGTCAACACCGGGAGTCGATTTTCTATAGAGCTTCCACTACAAGCTCCCATGTCTCAACCCACACCAAAAAGTACGGCAGAAAACTCTGGCTAACCATGAACTACCTTAAGCCTTTACCCCATCAGCAATTGGATTTGTTTATAGATACGCAATCCTCACAGCTACTCAACCGCATTCTGGACGGCTTGCTAGCGTACAATACCGATGCAGCATCTTTAGCCCTACGTCAACTTAAAGTTATGTCCCCTGAAGATCCGGTACTTCCTGATCTGCAAATCCTGATGGAAGGACTGGAGCTCAGGGATGTAGATCTTCGTGAAAATTTCATACATGGACAATCAGTTATACAGCCCTTGGCTGATCGTTGGTTTAAACATGATTCCATGCGCTGGATGGCCTCCTACTGGAAACTACTGGCGAGCCACTCCTTATCATCCTTGGTTTCCGTAGCAGATCTTCCACTGAATGAACTGCACCCTGCGTCACTCTTCCTGCGCGCTGGAGCTTATCAATCTGCACGCGATACGATTGCAGCCCTGCCTGGCTGGTGGCAACAACGTGTAACCCTGGACTGGATGCTGAGCAGCCTGTTGCAGGAAAGATCTCTGGATACAGCTTGGTCTCTCGTATTTGAACTGGCTTGGCTATGCCCAGAGACTTGCATATCACGAATAGAAAGCAGCTCTATCACCCGTTTGAAAGATGCTCACAATGATTTTGAGATGCAACTACCCGCTGAATCCGAGCAAGATACTGTTTGGTTTCCTGCCTGGATGCTATTACGTGAACCCGCTCTGCTGCCCTTGGTGAAAACTACGCGCTATCCCCCACAAGCAAGCTGGGGACAGGCCTTCGAAACTACCATGAATATGCTCACCGATAGCATTAAGGGCAAAAACTCCACGCCTGATCAATACCGACGACAATTGCAATCCTTGCATCCAGGCTTGCTTCAAGCCTTATTAGGCAACTAAGCAAAGCGGGCATCAGCAACAAACGGGTTACTCTGGCGTTCTGCTCCCAAGGTAGACATAGGGCCATGGCCTGGAATGAATCTAACCTCATCCCCTAAGGGGAAAAGATGTTCACGTATTGATCGTATCAAGGTAGGACCATCGCCTCCCGGGAAATCACTGCGCCCTATGGATCCTGCAAACAATACATCGCCCACACAGGCGAGCTTGGATGCTGCATGGTAAAAAACCACATGCCCGGGGGTATGGCCCGGGCAATGCAGAACTTGAAGTACCTCCTCACCTAGAAATACCTCGTCGCCATCGACCAACCAACGGTCTGGAACAAATTTGCGCGCCGGAGGAAATCCATATTGCTGCGCCACAGCAGGTAGGGCTTCTATCCAGTAATCATCCGCTCGTCCTGGCCCCTCAATAGGCAGCGACCCTTGATCATGCAATTGCCCCACGGCACCGACATGATCAACATGAGCGTGTGTCACCAGCAATTTAACCAAGGCCAGTGCTCGTTTTGATACAGCAGCCATAAGCCGATCAATATCCCCTCCGGCATCAACCAGGGCAGCTTCACCCGTGCTATCACACCACAGCAACGTACAGTTCTGAGCAAAGGGCGTTACGGGAATGATCTCATACTGCAACACAGCTATCTCCACGAGGATTCTTGATAAGACACAACATACCAGTGATAGCACCTCAATGACAATCTTGCAGTCCACGAACCAAGACTCTTGCACATTGGCATATCTCGGAGTTAAATGCCGGCGTTAGCTCACGGAGGTGGAAATGCCATCGTTTGATATCGTCTCAGAAGTCGAGATGTTTGAAGTTGCCAATGCTGTGGCCAATACGCAAAAAGAAGTGGCGACACGCTTTGATTTTCGCGGCGCGGATGCTCGCGTTGAATTCAATGAAAAGACCAAAGAAATCCAGTTGAGCGCTGAATCTGATTTTCAGGTCGAGCAGCTGCTTGCCATGCTGGAAACCCAGATCATCAAACGTCGTATCGATGCCCAGGTCCTCGATACAGGTGACATGCAGGCCTCCGGACGACGCATGTTACAGACTATAGCTCTTAAGGATGGGTTAGATCAGGATACTGCTAAAAAAATTGTGCGCCTGCTCAAAGAAGAAGGCATCAAGGTTCAGGCGAGCATCATGGGCGATAAAATAAGGATAACCGACAAGAAAAAGGATACGCTTCAGACCGTGATGTCGTTTCTGCGCCAACAAAGTTTGGGACGCCCTTTACAGTTTAACAACTTCAAGGACTAGTTCATGGTTTTCAGCAATGCGCTCACCCGCAACATTAGCCGACTATCTTTCGTTCCTTTGGCGCTAAGGCCAAGTTTGCTTTCTAAACTTTTTGGCAAAGTGGTTCCTTTTGTGGGTACTGCTGGCCTGCTCTACGAAACACTGAGTTCTGAAAAAGTAGAGGTCAGCCTGCGCAATCGTCGCCCCGTTCAAAACCATATCAAAGGCATACATGCCGCTGCCATGGCCTTGCTGGCAGAAACTGCCAGCGGTTTTGTGGTTGGCATGAATCTTCCTGATGACAAACTGCCTCTCATCAAGAGCCTGAAAGTTGATTTTCTCAAACGCACCCAAGGCAACATGAAGGCAGTAGCTACGCTTACACCCGAGCAAATCACGCTGATTCGAACTCAACCCAAGGGAGAGGTTCTTGTTGAAACCATCGTTAGCGATGAGAGCAACGAGCCGCCTATACGTTGTGAAATGCTGTGGGCATGGGTTCCCAAAAAACGCACACCCGCGGCTTCAGGTGAAAGCGGCTCCCAGCAAACTCAGTAATGGGGAGGGGGAGTCTCGATAATGGGCACTTCGGGCCTCTCCATCTGCTGCATACGCACATGCAAGGTTCTAACCTCGCGCTGAAGATTGCTAATTTCGCGTTGCTGCGCTGTCACCAAACGATTAAGTGCCTCCAAAAGATCATCTTGGAAAGCTAACTGTATCTCCAATCGCTCCAACCGTTGTTCCGTCATATCCGCCCCCCCATGTGGCCTGCTATGATGGGCTCTTTACTACCGAGCTTCAAGCTATGCCACTTATCACTCTCCGCCAGGCCACCTTAGGATTTGGTGACGGCCTGCTGCTTGATGATGTACACGTCAGTCTGGCTGAGGGTGAACGTGTTGCCATTCGCGGCCGCAATGGCGCAGGCAAATCCACATTGCTCTCCATTCTTGCCGGTACTCAGGCCCTAGATTCAGGGGAAGTCATTCGGCAACAAAATCTGCGCATTGAAACTTTACCCCAGGAGGTGCCTACCCATCTTCACGGTTCAGTACTTCAGGTCATCATGTCTGGCTTTGGTGCAATCGCCGAGGACTTAGCCGCTTATCAAGCCATGCTGCATGAACCTACCCCCCTGATGGATCAATTAGCTGAACTGCAGGAACGACTGGAGCATCATGGCGGTTTCGCCTTGGAACAACGCGCCATGAACTGGATAAGCCGACTGGATCTTGATGCCAGCATGGACTTTTCACACCTGTCAGGAGGACGTAAGCGACGCGTGCTTCTGGCCCGTGCCCTGGCCCAGGAACCTGATGTACTTTTGCTTGATGAACCTACCAACCACCTTGATACTGCCAGCATCGGCTGGCTGGAAACCCATTTACTCGCCTGGCGCGGCTCTCTGATCATAGTTAGCCATGACCGACAATTTTTACGCACCATAGGTCAACGCTTTTGGGAACTGGATCGTGGCCGCCTGCATGATGACCGCTGCCTTTATGATGAAAGCCTGTTGCGTTCTTCACAGCGCCAATCTGCTGAGTCCTCTGCTCAGCAACTGTTTGACCGGCGCCTTGCTGAGGAGGAGGTATGGATACGTAAAGGCATTGAAGCCCGGCGTACTCGCAATGAAGGAAGAGTACGAGCTTTGCAAGCCATGCGCCGTGAAAAAGCTGATCAACGCCAGCGTCAGGGCCAGGCTACCATGGCCTTGCACGCCGCTGATCGCTCCGGACGCCTGGTTTTGGAACTCGACCATGTCTGCTATGCCATTGCAGGACAATCCTTGATTGATGACTTTTCCATCAGTGTGATGCGCGGTGAACGCATCGGCCTGATTGGTGACAATGGTGTCGGCAAATCAACCCTGATACGTCTGATTATTGGAGCACTCCAGCCTCAGTCAGGCGAAGTAAAACTGGGTACTCACCTAAAAATCGCCTATTTTGACCAACTGCGTGAAGTACTTAATGAGGAGGCCTCGGTACTTGATAACGTGGTCGACGGTTCTGACTATGTTGAAATTAATGGCGTCCAGAAGCACGCCATGAGCTATTTACAGGATTTTTTATTTTCACCTCGCCGCGCTCGAACTCCGGTTAAGGCTCTATCGGGAGGGGAACGTAACCGGTTGCTACTTGCTCGCCTGTTTGCGCGCCCAAGCAACTTGCTGATCATGGATGAGCCCACCAACGATCTAGATTTGGAAACCCTTGAGCTCCTTGAAGATATACTAGCCAGCTATTCAGGCACACTGCTGCTGATTTCGCATGATCGCGCCTTCCTTGATGCTGTCGTTACCAGCACCTGGCATCTTGCTGGAAACGGCAACATTCATGACTATGTAGGCGGTTACAGTGATTTTCTGCGGCAACGCGCTTCGGCAATATCTGCTGTTGTTCCCTCGACACCTAAGCCGACCGGGCAGACCTCACGTCCCCGTAGCACTAAACTAAGCTTCCATGAGCAACGCGAGCTAAGCGCTCTACCGGAAAAAATTGCCCGATTGGAAGAAGAACAAGCGCAATTGTACAAGTGTATGGACGATCCTGAATTCTTCCTTGACAATAGGCAGGCTGCGACCACGACAATGCGCCTGAGCCAAATTGAGGAAGAACTGCTCAGCCTGCTAGAGAGGTGGGATACTCTTGAACAATAATGACTGCATGTAAATAACAAGAATAGGAAAGCTGATCATGTGCCTTAACCACCGCTGGTTTCACCTTGTGGCTCTTTCACTTCTCATGCTATTGACGGCTTGTGCCAGTACCGTCAAACAAACCATGGGGTATTATCATGCACCGCAGCTGGCTTATACCCTGCCGCTGGACAGTAATGCTTTTCGCGGCCAAGTGACCCTAACTGAAGGGTGTGACCATGTCGGAGGGTCACTGAACATCTGGGATGCACAGAACCGTTTCTTCCGAATCGATTATTTGCGCATCAATCAGGATCCCTTAGCCATGATCCCGCCTTATGCCGCTGATCACACAATTGCAGAGATCATACTGGCCAATTACGAGCGTAAAGTGATACCTGCTTCAGCCAATATCAAAGTGGTCAATAATCTTGGCAAAGTTTCGGTACGCGTACGCAATCATGAAGGGATGTTTGCCATGGTATCCCTGTCTATGCAGCATAAGGCCATCCCTGAGCTCAAAGACAAGGATCAGCTTTTCTACTACGGCTTCCTTATCTTCAAAGATGGTGACTTAGCTTATATCCTGCAACATCGTATGCCTGCCTTCCAGCCTGACCGCATGAGAGTGCAGCTGCAGCTTCTTGCCAGTGACATGATCATTCCTGGTCATCCACCGACCAGTCCGCTCAAGACAGTTAAGCGTATAGGACATGCCGTCGTGCATGGCATGGAAGATTTTGGGCACTACGCCATTGGCTCGCAACCGCCCCCGGTAGCAGCCACCTGCGAATGGAATGCACAGATTGCAAAACCAACAGGGTCCTTGCCCTAACTCATTGAAATTACCTTAGCCCTGAGGGATGTTTTATGGAGTATCGTCAACTTGGCACCACACCACTCAAGGTAAGCATCATTACGCTGGGCACGATGACTTGGGGACAACAGAACTCGGAAGCTGAGGCTCATGCCCAACTGGATATGGCTGTAGATGCTGGTGTCAATCTGGTTGATACCGCTGAAATGTACCCTGTCCCTCCCAAGCCTGAAACTCTGGGGTTGACTGAAAGCTATCTGGGTACATGGCTGGCTCAGCCTGGTAACCGTTCTAAGGTCCTCGTGGCAACCAAGGCAGCAGGCCCCTCCAAAAAACTACTGCAGGCGGCCCATCTTCGCCAGGGACACACACGTCATGATCGGGTCAATCTTGAATCTGCCCTGCATGACAGTCTGAAGCGGCTAAAAACTGACTATGTCGATCTTTACCAACTGCACTGGCCCGACCGTTCCACCAATCATTTTGGAGAACTTGGATATCGGCATGTGGCTGATGAATCCTCCATTCCGATTGCAGAAACGCTGGATGTATTGGCTGACTTTATCAAGGCCGGCAAAGTGCGTTGCATAGGACTCTCCAATGAAACGCCATGGGGTGTTCATCAATTCCTTAAACTTGCTGAACTCAAGGGACTACCTCGCGTTGTCAGCATTCAGAACCCCTATAACCTGCTAAATCGAAGCTTCGAAATCGGCCTCAGCGAAATGGCAATCCGCGAGCATGTGGGTCTGCTGGCATACTCACCCTTGGCATTTGGCGCACTGTCCGGAAAATACTTGCACGGAGTTCAACCTGCTGGCGCTCGCATGACGCTATGGGAGCGTTTTTCACGCTACCGGGGTGAAAATGCTGAACAGGCCATCACGGCTTACGTTCAACTGGCTCTTGATCATGGGCTGGAACCCTCACAGCTGGCATTAGCCTGGGTCAATAGCCGTGACTTTATAACCAGCAATATCATCGGAGCAACCTCCCTTGAGCAACTGCGAATCAATCTGGCTAGTGCCCATATCCAACTCAGCCCGGAGGTTATAGAGGGCATTGAACGTATACACGCACGTATCTCCAACCCCTGCCCCTAAAACCCCCGTGCAAGTATGAACATCGGGCGGTTGCTATGATAAGCACACCGCCTGTACCACGCCTAGGAACACAATATTTCTTGCCAATAGCACACTCAACCTCTCCATCGTTTGCTTCGCACGTCAACCGAACCTTGCACCACCCGTTGTAGTCATCAATACAGACAGCTCGATCACTGAAGTGGTCCCGGTTGTTTGAACAGCAATCCCCGAATTATAAGTGGAGTCCGGGAAGGGTTGATACTGCGCAGACCTGATCTCTTGAGGTTATCAGTT
>JABEVH010000009.1 GCA_013043915.1 Pseudomonadales bacterium | reverse complement strand
TTAAAATGCCTGCCTCGGATAAATGCTCATGGCCAAAAATCTCCTGGATACGTTTTTCGATGCGTAACAAATAACCGGCAGCTGCAGCTTGGCCAAATAAAGGCATCAAGGTGAGTAACATGGGGCCTTGTGGAGAAATTAAACTAACATTCAGGTCCAATTCACGACCTTGTCGGGCTGCTTCCTGGTGCATTTCTTCACCATGAATGGTGTCGGTAAACACGAAACTAACCAAGTAGGAATTGATCGATGCCTCACGCTGAATACGGGCAAGTCGAAGTAACTCGGCAATAAACCCGGTAGGTAGTTGCGGCCATTGCTCACTCAAAGGGGCAATTTCAGGTTGTAGATCGATCAGGTCAGCATAGTAGCCAAGCAAGACCGTCATGAACTGCATGATTTCGAGGTTCATGGAAAGAAAGGGCATTTTCTCAACACGCAGTATTCCCAGCACACCCCGGCTATTAGCTAAGGGGGCTACGACCATGTATCGGCTGGCATCGTGATGAGCAGGGTCTGATTGCAGATGCAGAAGCTCCTGGCGTTGCAAGGACTGGACTATCATCGGGTCATCAGCGACCAGCGCTTCTATCAGCCCGCGTTGAGTAACAGCCACAGGGTCGATTTTTCCATCCTGTACCTGATGTATGGCAGCAGCCTCGAGCTGGCAGGCCTGGGTGAGTACATGCATCAGTTCAGCCACTGCCGGTAACGCATCCTCAGGGTATTCTCTCATATGGCGACGCATTTCAGTTAACGAGTCGCGCAGAGTAATAGGTTTGATGAGCAGATCCTGTTCAAGCCGTTCATGCGAAAGCCGGAGTAAGAAATGCCGACGGGTCAGGTGGCTAAGTCGGTCGGTGAAATAACCATTGGCAGATTGAAGACGTTTGATGCGATTGCCCCAAAGATCTGAAAACTCACCGGCGACCAAGCTGACTATCCAGCCGCCCAGGAGGGGAGATCCCTGACTAGCCAAATGGTCAAATGGCAACCTGACCAGGGCATAGATACCAAACAGGCTGCTGGCGCTGACCGCAGCTACAGAACCATAACGTAATGCTAATAACAGAGGGGCCATCCATATCCAGGGAAACGAGGAACCTGATCCCATAGGATCCTCAGGGGTCAAGATAAACTGCAGGCCCAAGGCCAGGGTGCACAGCACGAAAATCTCCAGCCACATTCCCCATGCACTGGATTTTTGTGCCAATTTACGCCAAAAAAGGTGCCTGAGGTTCATAGTTTAGTGGTGGTGGGTGGAGGAGGGGTGCGAGCAACTGTCTCCGTATTATTCAAGGTGATTGCATGGTGCAGGAGGCTGCGCAACTCATCCAGAGCCAGGCTGCTGACGGCCTGGCGGCCCCAGCCCGAGCGGGCGGCACTGCCGGACCAAAGCACATGGCCACTGTCTACATCAAGGATGGCGACATTCATGCCTACAGCAGGTTCACCGTCCAAGCCAACCTTGTAACGCCATTCCATCAAACTGATGGCTAATGCATAACGGACATGTTGTTGCTTGGACCAGATAAGGGCTTGTTCCTGATGCCAGCGGTCATGCGGGCTGCCATCGGGCAGGCGGGCAGTGTCCTCGGCAGGAATGCGAATTACTGTGGATAGGCCCAGTATGGGTAACAGGCTGTTAGCCAGATCATCCATACGCTCTCCAGCTAGCGGAGTCTCAGTGTTATTGATGGTAGGCAAAACCACCATACTGGCGCCTGAATCCAGGATCAGGGCTTGTGGCATATGCGCCATGCTAGAGCATGCAGCCAGCGAAAACAGGGCCAAGCAAATAAAAAAGTACCGACCGATCAACATCATGTGTCACTCCCTAGGTTTAGTAATCATACCGATATTTCACCGCCAAGGTACGGACCAGACTACCCTGAGCAACCCCACTGCGTTCCTGTTCAATATCCAGCATTAATTCATCACGTCCCCAGACGGGGCCAGCCAGGGCCAGATGACCCGAGTAACCGCGTCCAGCAGAGGAGATATAAAGCAATGCTGCATCAGCAACTACCCGCCAGTGTCTTAGCTCAGTGGGCTGGCCTTCCCAGTGTGCGTTTAGTGACCATTGATTAAAACCCTGTGGCAAAATGCCTGAGGTTGACTGGAGTGAACCTTTCGGGATATAGCTGGATAATAATGCATCCAAAGGGTGATTCTCTGCCTGAAATAAAAACTGTGTATATTCAAGGCTGAAATCCAGGGGAGACAACTCACTGTTATTCAGGAGCATATCCCACTCTGAGCCGTAGCCCAGATTATCACCGGTTTGCGTGCCATAGTGATTTTCATGCAATGACCCTTGTAGTTGCCAAGAAGGAGCTAGTGTATAGGTTGTAGTTAATCTGGCCTGATCACGTTGCCCTAACGCTATCAGGATTTCATTTTCATTGGCGGGTTCATGGTAATTGAGTTGACCTTCAATATTAAGACGACTGGTCCATGGGTACTGAACGTCTGAATCGACCTCGGCATATCGACCTGCATTGACGGTTGGAATCCAGGCCAGACTGGCTTGTCCGCGAAGAAAATCTTCTACATAGCGTATTGCCAGGCTTTGTTGACGGGGGGGTTGGAGTAATTTGGTCGTGTCCTTAGAAAATTGATCGGTATCGGACCATGCTAGCTCCATGCGGCGGGAAGCATCCAGGGGCCAGGAAGTACCTATTTCGCGCTTATGTTGAACCAGTATGCCGATCTGGTTATCTTCAAGGCCTGTGCTGACAGCAGTCGCATGATCAAGCAGGGGCGCCCATTCCTCAGTTAAGTCGCTGTTGTCGGGATTTAGCCAGGAGCGACGCATAAGTTCTTCTGCAGCAGCATCTCGGCTACCGCTGGCCATAAGTAATGCTTGGCGGTCACTAAGGGCAAGGTCATTTTTTTGCAACAGATCAGGCATGGCAGATAGATCATTGTTATTCAAGGCACGGTAAGTTTGTAGTGATAGCGGTAGAAACTGTGCCGATTGTAACTGCGCATCACTGGCTCCCCGTTGTATCTGATTATCGATCAGATGCTCTAAAATCACATGTTTTTGTTGTGTGGTACCCTGCTGCAAGCTATGTAGAAGACTCTTGTAATAAGCATCTTCGGACCCTGAAGCACTGGCGACCTGCCAGCGCAGTTCAAGCATTTCATCCGGGGTTAAGCGGTGTATATCAGCCTCAAAAAATAGACGGCGACGTATACTCGTGGCCTGGCTTGCGTGGTCAAGGTTTTCTAGGGCATCAGCAAGTTTCAGGCGGGCATGCAGGTCATCAGGATGCGACCTTACCCAGGCTTGTAACCAGGGAAGACTGTTTTGAGGAGATTGAAGCGTTAGCCAAGCATCTGCCCAGGTTATCCAAAGCCCTGGATGATGTTGGGTATAGAGACTGCCTTTTATTAACCAAGAGCGGAGTTTGTCCCAGTCCTGGGCGATAATGAAGGCATCGATAAGTTCGGCCAGATAGCGTTCCTGCTCGGGGGCAAGTTGTACGGCATGCTCCAGATCCAGCACCGCTTCATGTGAGTAGCCGAGTGCTTGGTTGAAAGTGGCGCGTAAGGATAAAAATTCAGGATTTTTGGTCAATCGGTCATGATCGGCAACGGACAAATGCTTAATCAAGTGCTGGTTGATGTCAAAATGGCGTACCTGGTTGTTGAGGTATAAGGCATTTAAAAGACGTACATCCGAAGGATGCAGTTGTTCATTAAGCGTGCTGAGCTTGGCAGCAGCCAGTGTATCTTGTGCACTCAGCAAATTAACGGCGTTATCCATATCCAAATCACTGGCCTGTCCTGAAGTTATCAGGACCTGGTAGGCCTGCAAGGAGAGTTGGTCTTGACCCAGAAGATGGGAGAAATCAGCTAAAACCTCCCAATAGGCTTTGGCCTCCGGGGGCATTTGTTGGCGGTAGGCTTGCAGTTCATGAACAGCGGCGGCTACATCACCGTTGCCATAATCCAGAGTTGCCAGGCTGACTAACCATTGGGGTTGGGCCGGAAACTGATGCAGTAGGGCATGGGTTAACGCTATGGATTCTGTCGTGTTGCCCTCGCGTTCTGCCAGCTGACTGGCTTGTTCCAGCCACCAGGGATCAGGCTGCTGCTGATTGAGCTTGATCAGCCAGGCGATGCAGGTATCGATGTCACCTAGATGTTCATAACTGGCAATAGCAGCCTGAACCCGTTCATGGGAGGCTCCGAAGACTTCAATTTCATGCAATTGCATGGCCAGGCGAGCTTGATCATTATCCAGCTGTATGGCCATTTGACCAATTTGTTGCCAGGTGGCCTCATCCAGGTGTTGTAAAACGCTTAAGCGTAGCAGGGCAGATAAGGCACCTGGTCCATCGCCCACCCATCGAGCCACTTGGACAAAACGTTGTAACCAAGCTCGATCTGCAGGGTGTAGCGTTATGGCTTTGTGCGCCACGCCATAGGCGGCCTGTAGTTTACCGCTGGCCAGATAGATGTTGTAGGCCAGTAAATAACGTGTTTCATCGTAGGCAGCAGCTGGTTCAGGAAACAAAGTAGGTGTTGAACTCGGGGGCGTGTCTGCCCAGCTGGCAAGTGAAAAGAGAATGAGCAAACCATAAGCCAAACTACGCATCATGCAACGTTTCATCGCGAGGGGGGGGCAGGTAAGAGCTGTTGTCGTATCGAGGCTGCGATGAATTGGGCAGCCAGCTCAGTATCTCCTGTTGCCATAGCCAATCGAGCCAGACTGGCCAGAGCCTGAGGGTCATGTTGTAACCGATGCAGGTGGTTATAGGCAAGTTCAGCAATTCCCCGAGTTTTACCCGAGGATTGCAGGTCTGTCAGACCTCTCAGAAAATAGATACGGGCTTCAGCAATTGATGTACTTTGATCCTGCAGGATGAACCAGTATTGCGCGCTAACCAATTTTAAGCCCAAGGCTGTACTGAGGTGTATTTCATAAAGCAGGGTAAGTCGGTCTGACCTATGACCGGCCTGGATGAGCGTTAATGCCAGGTCAGGGGCGTGCAAGGCTTCAGCTTGATGGGCATCAACCCAGCGTTCTTGAGGGGATAGCGCGAGATGATTTAACCAGGCCAAGGTTTTAAGATACTGATGGGCTGCGGCAGAGAATTTCGATGATTGTGGTGAAAAACTCCATAGGTGCCGCCACAACAATTCCTGCCAGAGGCTGCGAATTTCAGCGCGCGCGGTAAGGTTGTTTTTAGTGGTTAAGGGAGCCAGTTCTTTTTGGGCCGATGACAGCTCTCTGCCATGAAGTAGTTTGCGAACCAGTAGTAATCGCAACTCATCATTATCAGGTTCTGTTTTTAACCAGGCATGTAGGTAGGCGATGGCAACACTGTCGTGTTCAGTATCAGCGGCCGCTTGCAAACTGAGATGTTGCAAGCGATGAATTTCCAGCAAGGCAACGACCACAACCAGCACAAAGCCCATGATCTGCCACAGCGAAATCAGGCTTAAGCGTTCAGGGCCTGCAATTGAGGCGAAGTGAGCGCGCGACATGGTCATTTGTCCGGTAACTGTAGAGGTGATCGTGAACGGCAAAAGATTTTAAAAGGTGACCCTGATCGACAAGGGAACAATTTCCTACCTCCCACAGATCCCATTGCAGGGGAACTTCACCCTGTAAATCCAGAGTTAACGTCGAGCCTTCTCGATGAAACCCCATGACCCTGGCATTGGCACTTTGCAGATAACTCACGGGCTGGGGGTGGGTACTTAAGATGAGTTCAGCGTTATCTCCCGTTGTGTTGATATAGCGAGCTTGTGGCCCTGTATTCCAGCCACTGAGTCCTCGGCTTTGACTGAGGTCGATAGCGGGGCCTGTTGCGGGTAGCCGCCAGTTTCTCAGGTCACCGAGGTCACGTAATCGCCAGCCATCCGGGGTTTTAGCCAGGACGGCATCATTGAAATCCAGTACTTTTTTAATGTATTCCGAGGCAAAAATGGGGTGCAGGGGTTGGTGTTCGGTCCAGTCATAAATACGGTTAAGTGCATTTAAAGAAGCTGTTTTTGTAACGTTATAGAGGTGGTAGTAAAGATCTACCGGTTTAAGTCGGACCGGGGTTTCTGTCAGTTGATAAGTTTCTATGACTTTAATAAAGCCGTAAAAAGGCCCGGTCCATTCATGCGTGTAGACATTTTCATTCTGATTGGGAGCATAGACTTGATAGTAGTCTCCTTTATAAACACCAGGGCCGGAGACATAGGTCCATGAATGATGAAATTGCGTCATCGTGGTATCACCGCCATTCATATTAAGTACCCCGGCCTCTTGGGTTTGCGCGATGGCCTCAGCGGGTGCACGGCAGGCCCCGGACCATAAAAGGACTTTGACTCGTTTGTTGGGGGTGGCTAGCCTGCTGTTTATATAATTGATTGATCCATCAATTTCTCTGGGCAGGGAAAAGGTGTACCCGGGAATGGGTAGATGGTAGTCCTCTCCACTTTCATGGTCAGCACCTTCCTGCAGCAAGACCCAGTGGAAGGGGTGTGACCAAGTGTGGCTGGCGATTTCAACCCAGGGTAGGGCAAAGGCTTGCCGTGCAGCCTCTTCAGCTTGGGCACTTAAATTGGGGTAGAGTCCTTGAGGGCTGAGTTCGCCTTCGATGACAGACATGGTCGTAGGTACGGGGCGTTTTTTAAGGACATCATCGAGAAGTACCTGTCCTGCCAGCGGAAAATCAGGGCGTTCAGCTTTGCTGACAAAACCATCGCCATCGATATGTACAAAAAACAGACGGCGCCCTGTTTCTGTGGTCAGGTCCGGGATGGGTGCCGAAGGGTCAAGACGCAGGGCTTGTTGAATAAAATCAGCCGGCTGCACATACCAACGGTCACCTCCGAGTTCATCACTTCGAGAAAAGTCGACCCAAGGATCCAAGGCATAACCGCCCCAGGAGGTTATGGCCACAGGAACTGACTGGGTTCCTGTTTCAGATTGATAAAGGACCCAGGGTTGAAAGGAAGGCTCTTGCGAAGTCAGTGCAGTTAGACCGGTGGTTTGTTCAGGGAGAGGCAGTTCAAAAGCGGCACGCGCATCATGCTGCTTCAGCGTCCAGTGATCATTATCCTGGGATTCTGCCAGGTGTAAGCCCAGCAGACTCAGATCAGCTGCATCAGAGGCGTACCCCAGATGATGAAAAAATACCATGCGAACCCCTGATTTTATCTGGCGCTGTGTCCAGACAACCCAGTCATGATTGCCACGGTTTTCACCATCGATCCAGATAATGATGCCGGCTAAGCCATCAGGCAACTTATCGAGATGCTCAGCCTCTTGCATTGATAGGTAGTGCGGTACCAGGCCTATATAGGCCAAGGGCATGCCCAGTAATCGTTGAGATTCAAGCGAGTTTATGGAGAATCCAGGTTTTGGAGGGTCATCGGCATCGTAAATGACCAGAACTTGTCGCGGGATGACTTGAATTCGGCCGCGCCCTATGCTGTCTAGAGCAGGGGTGCTGATAAAGGGCATAAAGCCATCCGCAAGTATTAACTTGACAGTTTGATCTATGAGAGCCTGTTGCTGAGGGGGTAAATAGTCGATGACCAAGATAGGGAGGTGCCAGCGTTCCTGAATGGTTTTAAGTTGATGTTTTAACCAGCTTGTATCCGAGGTCGATACGGTTTGATAACTTTTTTGCTGTGCATTCCAGGTTTGATAGAGGGACTCGGCAGCTACCATCCAGACGGCATCGTGCACGTCGGGTAACAAGTCAAATCCCCGGTTGAAAATCAGCTTGGCTTGTGGCCATTGCTCATGAATGGCACGAATGACCCGGATTAAGCCTTGTCGTTGGGCTTCTCGTTCAGCGGGAGTAAGGCTGGGATTCTGATAGGCATCGAGGGTGTCCAGAAAAAAACCACGATATCCCTTCTGCCAAAGGGGGGCCATGATATGTTGGACGACAAATTCAGGCCAGCCTGGTGCGGTCTGATCGATACGGCGGCCCCCCCAGACTGGATTGACCTGGCCTAACCATGAAGCAGGCATATCATGGCCATAAGTTCGTCCTGGGCCAAGTTCGCCTAAACTGACGTAAGCAAACAGTTGACTATAGTCTTGTGTGTACTGGCTGGGATCAGTGCCCGGTTGGTCAGGGTCAACCACAACGACATCGTAGGCGCGTAGTGTTTTTAGGGGAGGGTTGGCGGCATAATCAAGGGCAACATCAGGAGCAATCAAGGCCAAGGCACCCTGTGACATCAAGCATCCAACAAGGAGTATCAGCAATCGACGCAGATCATTTCTCCTTGAGAAAATTATATAAAACCGTGATGTTCGTCACAAATTATCACTAAGAGCTATTCTAGTGTCAGGAATACTCGGCTGACAAGCAGAAATGCCTAAGTTAGGTGTGTTGGTATGGGGAGGTAGTATGGATTCTAGCGGTGTTTTGCGTCTGGCCTTGCTGCAGTGCTGTAGTGGCAAGCATGCTGAGGAAAATCAACGTCATGTGCTGACGCAGATGCAGCTGGCTGCTGAGCAGGGTGCCCAACTGATGCTCCTGCAGGAACATGTCATGGGTATGCACCCGCAAGGCCCGCAAGTTTTAGCTAGCCAGGCTGCAGATTTTTTGGCGGCCTTGCAGTCTGCGTGTGCTCGCCTGAAACTTTGGCTGGTGGCCGGTACCTTGCCTTGGCTGACACGTCCTGACGGAGGGTTGGTTCCGGATGGACGCATGCGAGCTGCCTGTTTTGTGATTGATGATCAAGGTCAGGTAGTAGCTCGTTATGACAAGATTCACATGTTCGATGTCCAGGTTGATGATACGCAAGGAGCCTACCGAGAGTCAGATCGCATGGAAGCGGGAGATAAGATCGTTCTGGTAGATACGCCATGGGGGCGCCTGGGTCTGACGATTTGTTACGATCTTAGGTTTTCAGAACTTTTCTCTGCGTTGACGCAGGCTGGTGCTGATTTTATTGCCGTGCCCTCTGCTTTTACGCAAGTAACGGGAGCTGCGCATTGGTCCACATTGTTGCGAGCTCGGGCTATAGAGAATCAAGTTTATATATGGGCCTCTGGGCAGTGTGGTAGTCCTTACCCAGGACGCTTTACGTGGGGCCATAGTCTGGCCGTGGATCCTTGGGGGAGAGTGGTCGCACAAGCAGGAGAGGAGCCGGTTTTGCTGAAGGTAGATACTGACTTAAGTGAATTGGTGCGTTGTCGGCGTTCCATGCCCATGTCGCAGCAGCGCCGATTACCCTTGCAGGTGTCGATATGCGCACAGTTTACGAATAAAGATGCTTAGTATGGTCGTAATTCACGCATATTGTGCTGATCTGCCTGCTAGGATGGATGAGTACCTTGAAGGATGTTGCAGGCATGTCAGTACGTATTTCTGAATACTTGGTAGATGTACCCATCTTTGCCGATCTTGATGACAGGGAACGGGTAGCCATTGAGAAATTCATGTTTTTTAACCGAATTATTGCCGGTGATTTTGTATTTCGTGAAGGGGATAAAGGTGATTTTGTCTGTTTTGTTGCCAGTGGTGTGCTTGAAGTGACTAAGACCAATCACCAGGGACAAGTGGTGGTTATTGCAACTCTGGGCAAAGGCAGTTCACTCGGTGAAATGAGCCTGATTGATAAGCTGACCCGATCAGCATCAGTCAAAGCAAGAACAGCCGTTTCCTTGGTGGTGTTGACCCGCAAGGGTTTTGATATGGTGTTAAAAATGCATCCTGAAATGGGGATCAAGATTTTGCGTGGTATTGCCTCGCTGTTGAGTATCAACTTACGCAAGACCTCCGAGCGCTTGGCTGAGTTTATGCCCCCACTTGCTTAACGAGCCAATATAGCGAGTTCGCGAAGATATAGCTCTATGCGATGACGGCCTTCAGTGGCTTCAGGGTCTTTTTCAAGGTCACGCAGTGCCATGCGCACCAGTTGCCGGAGGCGGGGGCGGTCAGCTCCGGGATGGCGCTGTACCGTCTCAGCAACAGCCTTATCACCTTCGGTAAGTAGCCGTTGCAAGGTCATTTCCAGTGAAATATTCTTTCCTTGCCGAGGTAATACCGATTCTAAAGCGGTCAGTAGAGCATCTTCATCCTGTTGACGCATCAACTTTCCAATATATTGTCGATGACGTCGACGCGCTTCCGGTGCACGTATACGGGCATCTTCATCAAGAGCGGCATCAAGACTATCCGTGAGGGGGAGCTTACTCCGGACGGCAGGTTTCAGCTTGAGCAAAAACTCACCTAGAGACTGTAAGCGATCCATATCCTGCTTGACCTGAGTCTTGCTCAGGTGCTCATTTACGTCATCGTCATCATCATACATGGTTAAAATTCAGCCTGGAGTCATTCAATCGGGTTCGTCAAAACGATTATTGATCAGTGCACATAGGGCCTCTAGGGCTTCATCTTCATCCTCGCCATCAGCGCGCAGGACGATGAGGGTACCCTTGGATGCTGAGGACAGCAGCAAGGCCATGATACTTTTAGCATCGATAAAACGTCCCCCTCGTCCTAGCTCAATGCGTGAGGTATAACGGCTGCTTAAACTTACTAGCTTGGAAGCTGCACGAGCATGCAGTCCAAGTTTATTGATGATTTCAATTTCAACTTCCTTCATGCATCACTCGCCCCGATCATGATGAGCCAGTTCCCGGTGTCTGACCTGAACCAGAGAGTAGCCACTGTTATGCAAACGCTCTGCCATACGCTCAGCGATATAAACTGAGCGATGTTGGCCTCCTGTGCATCCGAAAGCAACGGTCAAGTAACTGCGGTCACCTTCATTGAAGGCAGGCAGCCATGTATCGAGGAAACCACCCATGTCTTCCAGGTATTTTTGTACTTCAGTATGAGCATCAAGAAAACCCATCACACCCCTGTCGAGTCCTGATTGTTGCCTTAACTCGACTTGCCAGTGTGGGTTAGGTAAACAGCGTACATCAAAGACAAAATCAGCATCGACAGGAACGCCATGTTTGTAAGCAAAAGACTCGAGCAGCATTGCGAGGGAGCCACCTTGTAACGACGTCATGCGCCGTCGAAATTCTTCTCGCAGCTCGTGGATATTAAAGCTAGACGTATCGAGTCTTAACGTTGCCTGCATGCTCACGCTATCAAGTAGGCGAGCTTCACTGCCAATAGCCTCATTGAGCGATTGCGAGGGACTGCTTAAAGGATGTTTGCGCCGTGTTGAATGAAATCTTTGTATCAGAATTTCATCGCGGGCATCCAGGTAAACAACCTCAACGGCGACTTGTTGGTTTCTAATGTCCTGCAGTATTTTGCCAAAATGTTTGAGGTCCTCAGGCAGATTACGCGCATCAACACCAACAGCTACCTGTTGCTGGTTGCCGGTGCTGGAGGCAGCCAAGGTACGTGTTAACTCGGGCAGCAGCGTGACGGGCAGGTTATCGACGCAATAAAAGCCCAGATCCTCAAGCACATGTAAGGCCGAGGTCTTACCAGAACCAGAGCGACCACTGACTACGACCAGTTTCATCAACGTATAAACAAGTAGTTAGGATGTGTACAGTTTGGCTGGTTGGTGAGCAGACTGCAACCTCTGGCAGACTGCTCACCCAAAAGATCAATGACGATGCAGTTTCTCCTTATGACGTTTGATCTGTCGATCAAGTTTGTCCGTGAGTTCATCGATAGCCGCATACATGTCGCTGGATTCTGCATTGGCAAAGATTTCTGTGCCAGCTGCACGTAAGGTGGCTTCAGCCTTTTGTACCAGTTTGTCGATACTGAGAATGACATGCAAACTGGTGATCTGATCAAAGTGACGCTCTACCCGATCTAGCTTTTCTGTGACGTAATCTTTCAGGGCCTGAGTCACTTCGACATGATGTCCACTGATAGTCATTTGCATAGGCCTTACCTCTTCTCTCATGTTCGGGTCGATTCCGGACCCCTTGACGGTGATAGTTCCACGATGTCACATGGAATATCTTGCTTAAGATCAATGTAGCACATCAGATCAGCCGTTTTCGCTCATTGGAGGGAGCGATATTTAATGACTCTCTGTATTTAGCAATGGTTCTTCTGGCCACGCTGATGCCCTGAACCTCAAGCAGGTCAGCAATTTTGTTGTCGCTGAGTGGTTTACGAGGATCTTCCTGACCCACCAGTTTACGAATCATGGCGCGAATGGCTGTACTGGAGCATTCGCCGCCCGTATTGGTGGCAACATGGCTGGAGAAGAAATACTTCAGTTCATAAAGGCCACGTGGGGTGAGCATGAATTTTTGTGTGGTGACACGAGAAATCGTTGACTCGTGCATGCCCACCTCTTCAGCGACGTCACGAAGCACCAACGGTTGCATAGACTCCGGCCCATCTTCCAGAAATCCCCGCTGGTGTTCAACGATACAATGGGCGACTTTAAGCAGGGTTTCATTACGACTTTGCAGGCTTTTGATAAACCAGCGCGCTTCTTGCAAGCTGTTTTTAAGGTAGTTGTTATCACTGCTCGAATCTGCCCGACGTATCAGAGAAGCATAATTGGTGTTGATACGTACCCGTGGTGCATGATCAGGGTTCAGTTCAACCACCCAGCGCTGATTCTTTTTACGCACAATGACATCGGGAGTGACGTAGTCGGTATCACTGCCGTAACCTAATCGGGAGCCGGGGACTGGATTCAAGCTCTGGATGGCGCGTATGACGTCGCGTAACTGTGACTCCTGCAGTTTGAGTTTGCGCTGTAGGGTGGGGTAGTCATGTTGCGCCAATATGCTGAGATGATCACGCACCAATTCGATGGCTTTTTCTCGCCAGGGCTGGTTATCAGGCCATTGTCCCATTTGGATGAGCAGGCATTCGCGCAGGTCACGGGCACAAACCCCGGGAGGATCGAATTGCTGTATGCGATGCAGTACCGCTTCTATTTCAGCATCATCGATATCTTCATGGGCAAGCTCTTCTGGCAATGTCTCACGAATATCCTGGATATCTATGGTCAGGTAGCCACGTTCATCAACAGCTTCTATCAAGGACTCGGCAATGCGGCGATCTAGCTCACTAAAAGGTGTGAGGTTAAGTTGCCAAATCAGGTCAGCATGCAGCGTAGGTGCTATCGCATTGCGGGCCTCCAGCAAGTTTTCGTCTTCTTCATCACCGCCGCTGCCAAGTCCGGTGGTCGAAGTCCCGCTGAATACATCGTCCCAGACCGTATCAACCGGTAGCTGGTCAGGAATCGACTCATTGGCCTGGATATCCATAGGGGAGTCACCGGCATTGGCTTGTTGTAATGCCAGCTCACCAGCAGCGTAATCAATCTCTATATCGTGGGAACTGACCTCAGCGTCGTTGTCGTTATCATCCCCAACTTCGAGCAAAGGATTAGATTCCAGGGCTTCCTGGATTTCCTGTTCAAGTTCAAGCGTAGACAGCTGCAGTAATCGAATAGCCTGCTGCAGCTGCGGTGTCATCGTCAGATGTTGACCGATTTGAAGCTGCAGAGAGGGTTTCATGCCCACATTGATTCCTCGTAACAATCGTTGCCTTGCGAAAGGCGTGCCATATTTTGATTATAACTGAGCAATGCGTATTGAAAAGGCAAGTCAATGAATAAACCCCTTTAGCTTGACAAGCCTGCCTCGACTCATCAACAATTCAACGTTCAACCAAAGGCCATGTTTCCGGAGCCACCCTTATCGGGGCATGGACCTACAGGCAGTCCCCGTCGAGGTGCAGCAACCCGCTAGCTCCTCGCAGCGCTATCCGGTAACTGCATCAACAAGCGCAGTACGGGAGCGGCCCGACCCGGCGTACTGAAGTGGCGGGAGATGCCAATATGCGGTCATGAGTCTTCATGACCGAAACACGTTTAGGCGAGGGTGCGTCTGTGGAACTTTTATCTGGTGGTGAGATGCTTGTCCGCGCATTGGCGGATGAGGGCGTGGAGCATATTTTTGGATATCCGGGCGGTGCTGTCCTGCACATTTATGATGCCCTGTTCAAGCAGACAAAATTACGTCATATCCTGGTTCGCCATGAACAGGCTGCCGGCCATGCAGCTGATGGTTATGCGCGTGCTACCGGCAAGCCTGGGGTGGTTCTGGTAACTTCGGGGCCTGGAGCCACCAATACGGTGACCGCTATCGCTACGGCCTATATGGATTCCATTCCCATGGTGATCATTTCAGGTCAGGTAGCGACTAATCTGATCGGTGAGGATGCTTTTCAGGAAACCGACATGATCGGGGTGTCCCGCCCGATCGTTAAACACAGTTTCCAGGTGCGACGAGCTGAGGATATCCCCTCGATCATCAAAAAAGCGTTTTACATCGCCTCGACAGGGCGGCCAGGGCCGGTCGTCATCGATGTGCCCAAGGATTGTACCAATCCAGCTGAAAAGTTTGCCTACGAGTACCCACAAAAAGTTAAAATGCGTTCGTATTCCCCAGTCACCCGCGGGCATTCAGGACAAATCAAAAAAGCCCTGGATGAAATGCTGTTGGCCAAACGCCCGGTTATCTATGCGGGTGGCGGTGTGATACAGGGTGAAGCTTCGGCTTTGCTAACTGAACTGGCACATAGTCTTAATTTTCCGGTGACGACGACCTTGATGGGATTGGGTGGATTCCCAGGGACGGACAGGCAGTTTCTAGGCATGCTGGGCATGCATGGTACCTATGAAGCTAATATGGTGATGCACCATACCGATCTTATTCTGGCGATAGGCGCGAGGTTTGATGACCGTGTGACCAACAATACACGCAAATTTTGTCCCCATGCCCGTATCATCCATATCGATGTCGATCCTGCTTCCATTTCCAAGACCGTACGTGTCGATGTTCCTATCGTAGGTGCGGTAGAGCCTGTGTTGCAGGAAATGTTGGGATTATTACGTCAAGATGATGCCCGTCCTGATGTTGTGGCGATAAGCTCATGGTGGGCACAAATTACAGAATGGCGAGCATTTCATGGTTTACGTTATGAGACATCGCCAGACCATATTAAGCCGCAACAGGTGATTGAAACGCTGTACAAAGTCACTGAGGGCAAGGCCATCGTGACTTCGGATGTCGGTCAGCATCAGATGTTTGCTGCGCTGTATTACCAATACGATCAACCGCGCCAGTGGATCAATTCAGGAGGGCTGGGCACCATGGGTTTTGGTTTGCCAGCTGCTATGGGATGTTTATTAGCTCGTCCCGGTGAAACAGTTGCCTGTGTGACCGGTGAGGCTTCCATTCAGATGAATATCCAGGAGTTGTCGACCTGTTTGCAGTATGACATGCCGGTTAAGATCATTACGCTTAATAATCAGGCCTTAGGCATGGTGAAGCAATGGCAGGACATGGTTTACGATGGCCGTCATTCACATTCCTATATGGAATCACTGCCTGACTTCGTCAAGCTGGCGGAGGCTTATGGTCATGTGGGTATGAAAATTACGGCGGGTCAAGATCTCGAGGGCTCCATGCGCGAGGCATTTGCTCTGAAGAACCGACTGGTGTTTATGGATATTCATGTCGATCCCTCGGAGCATGTTTATCCTATGCAAGTTCGTGATGGATCCATGCGAGATATGTGGTTGAATAAGACGGAGCGCACCTGAGATGAGAAGAATCATTTCTATTTTGCTGGAAAATGAGGCGGGTGCCCTGTCACGTGTGGTTGGGCTTTTTTCGCAGCGTAACTACAATATTGAAAGTTTGACCGTAGCACCTACCGATGATCCAACCTTGTCCCGCCTGACGCTAACCACGGTGGGAGATGAGCAGCGTATTGAGCAAATTACCAAACAGCTCAATAAGCTGGTTGAGGTTGTTAAAGTGGTAGATTTGACCGAGGGCGCGCATATCGAACGAGAGTTGATGCTTATCAAGGTGAAGGCTACCGGTGCTTTGCGTGCCGAAATCAAGCGTACCTGTGATATCTTTCGCGGGCAGATCGTTGATGTCACGCCCAGCGTTTATACCTTGCAGCTGGCGGGTAAGTCCGACAAGCTGGATGCTTTTATCGAGGCATTATCGGAGACGGTCATTCTGGAGGTAGTACGTACCGGAGTATCTGGCATTGCCCGGGGTGAAAAAGTACTGAGTGTCTAAATGACGGCGTTGAACGCCGATGAACTATGAAACATGTGGTCAGAAAGCTGACCCAACGTTAAGGGGTATACCATGCAAGTGTATTATGACAAAGATGCCGACCTGTCTATCATCCGTGGCATGAAAGTCACGATCGTAGGTTATGGATCGCAGGGCCATGCGCATGCCCAGAACCTGCGCGATTCAGGCGTCGACGTTACCGTAGGTTTGCGCAAGGATGGTGCCAGCTGGTCTAAAGCTCAGGGAGCTGGCTTGAAAGTTGCCGATGTAGATACCGCCGTTGCTGGTGCTGATCTGATCATGATGTTGTTGCCTGATGAAAACATCCCTCAGGTTTATGCTGAAAGTGTGGTGCAACATGCCAAACAAGGAGCGGTACTGGCTTTTGCCCACGGTTTTAATGTTCACTACAATCAAGTAGTTCCACGGGCTGATCTTGACGTAGTCATGATAGCTCCTAAAGGCCCGGGTCATACCGTACGCTCTGAATACTTGCGTGGCGGCGGTGTACCTACCCTGATCGCGGTGTATCAGGATCGCAGTGAACGTGCCAAGGATATTGCACTGTCCTATGCTGCAGCTAACGGTGGTACCAAAGGCGGTGTGATCGAAACTAATTTCCGTGAAGAAACTGAAACTGACCTGTTCGGTGAGCAGGCCGTGCTTTGTGGTGGTGCTGTTGAGTTGGTCAAGGCTGGTTTTGAAACCTTAGTTGAAGCAGGATATGCTCCTGAAATGGCTTATTTTGAGTGTCTGCATGAGCTCAAGCTGATTGTTGATCTGATGTATGAAGGTGGCATCGCCACGATGAATTACTCCATTTCGAACAATGCCGAGTATGGTGAGTATGTCACAGGTCCGCAGGTCATCGCTGACCAGGCCCGTGCAGCCATGCGTGAATGCCTGAAGAATATTCAGAATGGAGAGTATGCCAAACGCTTTATTCTGGAAGGAAAGACCAACTATCCTGAAATGACAGCGCGACGTCGTTTGACGGCTGAGCATCCCATTGAAGTCGTGGGGGCTAAACTGCGCTCCATGATGCCTTGGATTTCCAAGAACAAGTTGGTGGATAAATCGCGTAACTGATGTATGGATGGCCGCTTCAAGGAGAGGTAGTATGGTTGAGCAGCCTGAAGAACAGGATGAGCACAGTGGCTTAACCTTTGAGGTTGAGGAAGAAGATCAGGTAGAAGGCGGGCATAAGGTACGCAGTAAAGGAATTTACCTCTTGCCCAACCTGATCACGACGGCAGCCTTGTTTTCAGGCTTTTACGCCATTATTGCAGCGATGAAGGGTGTTTATGACAAGGCGGCCTTGGCCATATTTGTGGCCGCCTTGTTTGATGGCATGGATGGTCGTGTTGCGCGTATGACCAATACGCAAAGTGCCTTCGGCGCAGAATACGATTCGCTGTCTGATATGGTTTCCTTCGGGGTAGCTCCTGCTCTTATTGTGTACTGCGACAGTTTGCAGTACTTAGGTAAGCTCGGCTGGGCAGCGGCTTTTGTTTATGCGGCAGCTGCTGCATTTCGTCTGGCGCGTTTCAATGTCCAGATTGGACAAGTCGATAAACGTTATTTCATCGGACTGGCCAGTCCTTTAGCGGCCTCTGTGATTGCCAGTTTAGTTTGGGCAGGAACGGATAATGCTGTCAATGTCCATGTGCCTTGGTTGGCTTTATGTATCGCCCTGTTGACCGTTTTTACCGCTTTTCTTATGATTAGTAACTTCCGCTACTATAGTTTTAAGGAGTTTGATCGTTCACGAGTGCCTTTTGCCGTCATGCTGCCAGCCGTGTTTGTTATCTGCGCAGTGGCATCGGACTTGCCGATTGGTATTCTGGCAGTAACCCTGGTTTACGCCGCTTCAGGTCCTCTGGCTTCATTGTGGAGGAGGCGTATCCCGCGATCAGTTAACTGAGCTCAACCCCACGACCGCGAGAATCCCCTCGCTTTCCGTAGACCACAATCTTTTCAGTGGTAGACATGGGGAGGTTTAGAGGTGCGTCCATGAAGAAGCGTGAAGATGGGGGTTTAATTCCTGCCAGTGAAATAACGCCAGAAACGGTTTACCTCAGGCGGCGGGAATGGATACAGGATGTTGCCACCTTAGGATTGGGCATAGGGATGGCACCCTGGCTACAAGCCGCCTATGCTGTTCCTGCCTGGTTACAGGCGAGTGTCAGTCAGCATCGCACTCGCCGTGTGGTGACAACCTCCGATACATTGACGCCTTTTGAGGATGTCACCAGCTACAATAACTATTACGAGTTTGGTCTGGAGAAGGATGATCCTGCAGCCCACGCGCATCAGCTAACGACAGACCCCTGGTCGGTGCGGATTGAAGGTGAGTGTGCCAAACCGGGGACCTATACGCTGGAGGACATACTTAAGCCGCATACGTTTGAAGACAGAGTCTATCGATTTCGCTGTGTAGAAGCCTGGTCGATGGTGGTGCCCTGGATGGGGTTTTCACTGGGGGATTTGTTACGTCGGTTTCATCCGTTATCTTCAGCTCGGTATGTAAGTTTTACCACCCTCTATCGTCCCGCAGAGATGCCAGGACAGCGTGTGCCTGAATTATCATGGCCTTATGTAGAAGGATTGCGTATGGACGAGGCCATGCATCCGTTGACCTTGCTGGCTGTTGGATTATACGGCAGGGCACTGCCTCCCCAGAATGGGGCGCCGCTGCGCTTGATTGTGCCGTGGAAGTATGGTTTCAAATCGATCAAGTCCATAGTCAATATCCGCTTTACAAGCACGCGACCCGCTACGACCTGGGCGTTGTCAGCCCCCAATGAGTACGGGTTTTATGCCAATGTAAATCCACAGGTTGATCATCCGCGCTGGTCACAAGCCAGAGAGCGCAGGTTGCCAAATAGTTTGTTCAATCCGAACTGGCATGAAACCTTGTTGTTTAACGGATATGCAGCGCAGGTGGCGTCCTTATATGCGGGCATGGATCTGAGGCGCAATTTTTAAGATGAAAATACGAAGTCCATGGGTGGTATGGGCACTAGGGTGTTTGCCGATCGCGTTTATAATTAGTCAGATTATAGGGCAGCACTTAGGCCCTGATCCTGCAAAAACCCTGGTTAATGAACTAGGAAGCTGGGCATTGCGCTGGCTACTGCTTTGTCTCCTGATAACCCCCTTACGATACTGGACGCATGATAGTGGCTGGATGCCTTGGCGTCGTCCATTAGGCCTGCTTGCCTTTGTTTATGCAGTCCTGCATTTTTTGGCCTATGTATTCCTGCTGTTTGGTGCAGACTGGCGGCATATAGCTGAAGAAATTCGTCATCGCCCCTATATCCTGGTGGGGTTGTCGGCATGGTTGTTGTTATTGCCGCTGGCATGGACGTCGACTCGCGCCTGGCAGAAGCGCTTGAAAGCTCGCTGGGTGAAATTGCACCAGCTGGTTTATCCCGCCAGTGGTTTGGCCGTATTGCATGGTGTATGGGTACAAAAATTGGGCATATTTGGTTTCTGGCCCTATATTGCAGCTTGGCTAGGCCTCATGATTGTACGAATTTTCATCAAACTGACACGTAACCGGCATCAAACTGCAAAAAACGGTTGACTCGGTTTCTTTGCTGTCTATAATTCACTTCCCTGCTGACGCACTGACCGATCAGGTGAGTGAAGAAGCAAAGTTAAGCAGAAATAGGGCTTGACAGGGTAGGGAAAGCGAGTAGAATGCGCGCTCCCTGCTGAGGGGAAGGTGGTCGAGACGATCGA
>JABEVH010000178.1 GCA_013043915.1 Pseudomonadales bacterium | reverse complement strand
GGCTGGGTGTTGATGAAGGTTCGTTCTGGAATCATATGCAATCTTCAGTAGAGTTTCGCCATGACATTCTTAATAATGCCTTAAAGAGTCTGGTATTTGGTAGCGTGGTCACGTGGATTGCCGTGTGGCAAGGCTATGATTGCGAACCAACGGCGGAAGGAATAGCTGCATCAACCACGCGTACAGTGGTTTATGCTTCCCTGGCTATTTTGGGGCTAGATTTTGTTTTGACTGCGGTCATGTTTGGGGAGTTCTCATGAAAAATGCATCCATGGAAGTGGCGGTTGGGAGTTTTATCGTCGCAGGCATGGCGGCCTTGCTCTTCCTGGCCATCAAAGTCAGCGGAATCAGTCTCGATAGCAATCGGCCGGTGTACCATCTTTTTGCACATTTCCAGAATATAGCCGGCTTATCAGTGCGGGCTCGTGTCACGATGGCGGGCGTGGATATTGGGCGAGTTACGGGGATTTCACTGGATCAAAAAACGCTGACAGCCAAGGTCGATATGTCGATTTATCAGGATATGAATCAAATCAGTACTGATTCGGTGGCATCTATCCTGACCTCCGGACTATTAGGTGAAAAATATATAGGCATAGTGCCGGGGGCAGATAGCACTAACCTGAAAAATGGTGATGAAATCAAGCAGACTCAGTCATCACTGGTTCTGGAAGACCTGATCAGCAAATTTTTGTTTAATAAAGCTACCACAGAAAAATCAGCCCCTTCAGCTAATAGCGGGTTTTAACACGGAGCAAGTAATAAGATGGTTAAGCAAATCATGGTCTTGACCCTGGTGCTGGGATTGAGTCTAGGTGGCGCGTTATCGGTAGAGGCAGCCCCTGCGGTTGCAAGCGCGACGCAGCAGTCTGCCCAGGATTTTATGCAAATGGTGACTGATCAGCTTCTGAAAAAGTTGGTCGATCAGCGTACTGAATATAAAAAGGACCCGCAGCTGTTATACCGTATTGTCGATGAAAGTATCACTCCCTACGTGGACTATGCGACGATAGCTCGACGTGTGATGGGTCAATACTTTCGTCAGACCAACGATGCTCAGCACCAGCGTTTTGCGGCGACATTTAAGGACAGTTTGATTAGGACCTATGGCAATGGCCTGGCCGCCTATGACCATCAGACCATCACCATACTGCCCTCCCGTATACCCGTAACAGGTGATTCAGCAACGGTTCAAATGGAAATTGTTAATCCTTCAGGGCAAAGCATTCCCGTAACTTATGAGCTAAAGCGAAACGTTAGCGGGCAGTGGATGCTAGAAAATGTGGTACTTAACGGTATCAATTTAGGACTTACTTTCAGAAACCAGTTTGCCAGTGATGTCGAGCAATATCATAATGACTTCAATATGGTAATCAGTCACTGGGTGCCTGAGGCTCCCAAGGTTCATCAACCATGACGCAGCCAGAACGTTTGCCTGGCAGAAGGGTGTTGCGTTTGTCTGGCGAAGTGGGTTTTGAGCAGGCTGCAGCCGTTTGTGAGCATGGCTTAAGTTTATTGGAAGGCAGCGCGGGTGATTGGCAAGTGGAGTTGCAGGATCTGAAGTCAGCGACTAGCGTGACGGTAGCGGTATTGCTGACTTGGTACCGCGCGGTGACATCAAACGGAGGGCTGCTGCAATTGCAATCCGTGCCTGAACGTTTGCGTGCAATTATTGATGTTTCAGGCCTGTCGTTCATGCTTGATTAAAGGGAAGGATTTTTGTGACCAACGATGAGATTGAACAGTTATTGAGAGTGGGATTTCCCCTGGCGGAAGAGATCAAGGTGGAAGGGGATGGCAACAAGGTGGCTGTCACCGTGGTCAGTCAGGAGTTTGACGCGTTACGGGCTGTCCAGAAACAACAAAGAGTTTATGCCTGTCTGGGTGATATGATCGCATCCGGAGCCATACATGCGGTCAGTATGCGTACCCTAACTCCTGAAGAATGGCGCAAGATGCGGATGTTTGGTTGAACGATGGATAAATTATTGATAGCGGGTGGCCAAAGGCTATCCGGAGATGTTCGTATTTCAGGATCGAAAAATGCGGCGTTACCTCTGCTGGCAGCTAGCTTGCTGACGCAGGACAGAGTGGTATTGACTAACATCCCACAGTTGCATGATGTAACTACCATGGTTCAGCTCTTGGGGCGTTTGGGGGCTGATATTCTCATTGATGAGCGTTGCTCGGTGGAAGTAGAGGCGGGGAATCAGATTACGGCTTTGGCTCCTTATGAGCTGGTTAAGAAAATGCGGGCCTCAATTTTGGTGTTAGGTCCTTTGGTCGCTCGTTTTGGTGAGGCGCGTGTATCCCTGCCGGGAGGTTGCGCCATCGGTTCCCGCCCGGTCGATCAGCATATCAAGGGCTTGCAGGCTATGGGGGCTGATGTACAGGTTGAGAATGGTTATGTGCATGCGCGCGTGTCCGGTCGCTTGCAGGGTGCACGTGTCATGTTTGAAATGGCTACGGTAGGAGGCACAGAAAATCTGTTGATGGCCGCGTGCTTGGCTGACGGGGAAACCGTCCTTGAAAATGCTGCCCGAGAACCTGAAATCGTTGATCTGGCTTTGATGCTCAAGCGTATGGGGGCCTTGATTGAGGGCGCAGGAACCGATTGTATCCGTGTACAAGGGGTGAAATCCCTGCATGGTTGTCAACATCGGGTCGTGGCTGACCGTATAGAGACCGGTTCTTATCTGGTGGCTGCGGCGATGACGCGTGGAGATATTACCTGTCGCGATACCCGACCAGACTTGCTGGATGCGGTGTTACTGAAGTTGAAGGATGCCGGTGCTGAAATAAGTACAGGAGAGGATTGGATTCGCCTGCGTATGGATCATCAGCCCCATGCTGTATCGTTTCGCACGCAACCCTACCCTGCATTTCCAACTGATATGCAGGCGCAATTTATGGCTTTGAATGCCGTTGCGCAGGGAACCGGGACCATTATCGAGACTATCTTCGAAAATCGTTTTATGCATGTGCAAGAGCTTAATCGTTTGGGTGCTCGTATTGCGGTGGATGGGCATACGGCGGTGGTTAGTGGAGTTCCTAGGTTACAGGCAGCACCTGTCATGGCCACGGATCTTCGTGCCTCCATGAGTCTGGTGTTAGCTGCTTTAGTGGCCGAGGGAGAAACCATGGTAGATCGTATTTATCATATCGACCGGGGCTATGAATGTGTTGAAGAGAAGTTGAGGCAACTTGGTGCGCGCATACGGCGGGTGCAGTGATGAGTTTGACCCTGGCTTTGTCCAAAGGACGTATTCTGCAGGACACTTTACCCTTGCTGGCTACAGCAGGTATTAAGTTGCTGGAAGATCCCGAGCGCAGTCGCAAACTTATTTTCCCGACGACCCGTGATGATGTGCGTATCGTGATCATACGTGCCACGGATGTTCCTACCTATGTGGAAAATGGTGCCGCTGATCTTGGGGTGGCAGGCAAGGACGTACTTATGGAACATGGAGCTGATGGTGTCTATGAGCCTCTGGACTTGTGTATAGCCCGGTGCCGATTGATGGTGGCGGGCCCTGTTGATGAACGTGCTCTGCAAGGACGGTTGCGCATAGCGACCAAGTTTGTCAACATCGCGAGGGCTTGGTATGCCTCCAAAGGTCAGCAGGTGGATCTTATTAAGCTCTATGGATCGATGGAGCTGGCGCCGTTGATGGGGTTGGCTGATCGTATTGTCGATGTGGTGGATACAGGAAAAACCCTGACTGAAAATGGTCTGGAACCTAAAGAACTGATCGCTACGATCAGTTCGAGGCTGATTATCAACAAGGCATCCATGCGTCGTCAGCATGCGAGTATACAGCCCCTGATTGATCAGCTGGAAGCAGCGGTTGCAATGAGCGGAGAGTAACTTAGATGAGTTGGGTGCTGCGTCGTTTAGACAGCCAGTCGTCTGATTTTGAAGATCAGATGCGTGAACTAGGTCATGTGCAGGAGCACCGTCAGTTCGATGTAGAAGAGCAGGTGCGCGCCATGATCACGCGTGTGCGTGTCGAAGGCGATGCCGCCCTCCTGGATCTGACGGCAAAGTTTGATAGATTAAGCCTTGCTTCAGCAGCGGATCTGGAGATTCCGGCATCAGCTTGGGAAACCGCTCTGCATAGCCTGCCTCCTGGTGGTATAGAAGCCTTGCAACAGGCTGCAGACCGTATTCGCCATTACCATGAACAACAGCGACAAGCATCCTGGCGTTATCAGGAAGCTGACGGTACCTGGCTTGGGCAGCAGATTACGGCCTTGGATCGTGTAGGCATTTATGTGCCCGGCGGTAAGGCAGCTTACCCTTCGTCAGTCTTGATGAATGCTATACCGGCGCGAGTTGCTGGTGTAGGTGAAATCATCATGGTGGTGCCTACGCCTGGGGGAGATGTCAATCCCTGGGTACTGGCAGCGGCGCATGTGGCGGGTGTGGACCGGGTATTCAGGATTGGTGGTGCACAAGCAGTAGCTGCCTTGGCTTATGGTACGGCAGTGGTGCCGGCTGTTGATAAGATCGTGGGGCCTGGCAATATCTATGTGGCAACGGCTAAACGCCAGGTATTCGGTCAGGTTGGCATTGATATGATCGCCGGACCTTCCGAGATTTTAGTATTTGCCGATGCCAGTGCTCCTGCTGCGTGGTTGGCCATGGATCTGTTTTCTCAAGCTGAACATGATGAGCAAGCGCAGTCTTTGTTGATCAGTGAAGATGTTCGTGTTTTAGATGCGGTAGAACGGGCCATGCGCCAACTTTTGCCAGGTATGCAGCGACGCTCCATTATTGAAGCCTCCCTGCAGTCTCGTGCTGCATTGATACAGGTGCCTGACCGGGAAAGCGCCTTGCGATTGATTAATCGAATCGCTCCTGAGCATTTGCAGCTGGCCTGTGTTGATGCGGAGAGCTTGCTGCCTGGAGTGCGACATGCGGGTGCGATTTTTTTGGGCATCCATACCCCGGAGGCTCTCGGAGATTATTGTGCCGGCCCTAATCACGTTCTGCCGACATCAGGTTCCGCAAGGTTTTCATCACCGCTAGGCGTTTATGACTTTCAGAAGCGTAGCAGTTTGATTTCAGTCAGTCAGGCCGCGGCGACAAAACTGGGGCATTTAGCCTCTACCTTAGCCAGAGCCGAAGGCTTAGAGGCCCATGCACGCTCTGCAGAGTTCAGAATTCAGGATTAGCTGATTCCCATCCAGATCAACCTATTAAAAATCAGCGTTTGGTTTGCATGTCATGTGTTTGCTGGGTATGTCCAGCCTCCTGAGTCAGGTTTTCCGGCACGGGTGCTTGCACGTCAACCTCTTGGTGCTAAACATCCCCATGGATAAATCCAGGTGCTTCTCGCGCAATTGGGTGAATTTTGCGCCCCAGCATACGGAGTGTGTGCAACAGAATAATGAGGATGCGGCTCGTTTTGCGCAGGCGGTCACCTAGTAGCATGGTAGTTAGTTCGGTGATAGCTTGCGCGCTGCGGTCAGGGTCATGAAGCAGAAAACGCACCGTCAAGCTGCGCGGGAAGTCACGGTTTATTCGTGGTTGGGCTTCAAGCTGACCATTGATCAGTTCGCGCTGGGAACGCAGTTGCTCGACGAGGGCCTGCCGTTGTGAGCAAAGGGGTATCTGAGGGCTAGCATTCATAGTTGGTTCTTCAGCAGGTTGATACTGGCGACGAGTTCAGCTCGAGAGGCAGCGAATGCTTGGTCGCTCTGAGCTGATATTTTCCAAAAGTGGCTCCATGCTAGCCAAAAACCAAGACCATACATAGCGATCAAGGATGCTGCCGTGGGCACGTAGTAGATAGTTCTCCAGCTCAGCACCAGCATCAATGCGCCGACAAATAGCATGACGCAGAGCAGGCAGGCAAAGCCAATCAGAATGATGAGCTGCATTTTCAGCAGGCGGTTTTTCTCTTCTTTCCATTCAATAAAACACAGTTGCCCGAGCAGGGCGGCCTGGCCCGTCAACAGGCCACCAACCGCGTGCATCCGGCAGATAGCTTTCAGCGTGAAAATGGCGTTGGCATTCGGCTTAAGGGGAGGAGGTTGTACCGAAGCATCCGATGTTTCCACGAGAGTCGTCCTAGGTAGATATGGGTTGGCTTATGAGCGGCGAGCTAGTAAATGCCCTAGCAGCAAGCCACTAGCAGCACCCAAACCTACCCCAACGCCGATGGCAGTCCATGGTTGTTCGTGCACGTAATGATCGACGGAGGCAACGGTCTTGTGGGCACGCTTGTTGACGGTGTTGCTGAATGCTTCCATGGATTCTTTGGCAGAGGAGAGCAGTCTGCTGACTTGAGTGGCGACACCGGTGAAGTCTTCACCTGAGAGTGAGGTAGCTTCGGCAACAAGGTCTTCAATGTCGGCTATGATATTGTGAAATTCACGCGAGGCACCGATGCCAGCATGATCAGAACCCCGAGTGTGATGGGCGATTTCATCGTGTCCGTTGGCTAAGGATTCGGCGACGTTTTTTTCGATGTGCATGACGGCTTCCTGCTGTTGGGTAGATGGTTGTTCGGCAACCGGAGTTGCTATTACAGGCTCTGACTATGCGGAATGGGCCTGTTGCTAGCTAATATGGTCGCTGTAGTTAGGTCAGTCAGTTCGGTAGAACACCAAGTGCATTATCTAGGCTAGGGAGCTAACGCCGGTCACCTATTCTGTTCGGAAATTGACATCCATTCGTTTTCATGACAAAGGGGCTTACTGATTCACTGACATCTCCGCGGTCAGTTGATGCAGGCGAGCTGCAAACAGTGCAGAAAATTCAGTCAATAAAGACTCAGCGGTAGGTTCGTCTGAAAATAAGGCCAGACGAACAGTAACAGTAAGCACATGCACCATAAGCATCATCAGGGGACGCAGTGTTTCAGGTTGAAGCCTGGGTCTGAGTTCAATGATGCGATGGATAATGACATCAGCATTTTTCATGCAGTCCTGGACCTCAAGTGCGGTCAAGGAAGGGGTAGAAAGTACGGCGCTCCAGATGGCCACTAAATCACTATCCTGACGAAAATAACTGTAAATAAATCGAATGGCTTCATCCAGCAACGGCTCAAGATCCTCAAGGGATTGTGCACGAGCGGCTAGTCCTTCAGTCATCTGAAACGTCAAGCCGTAGTAGTGCGAGACCAGTTCAGATAACAAGGCATCCTTGTCGTTGAAATATTGGTAGATGGCGCTGGCTGATATGCCAGCAGCTTTAGAAATTTCACGCATGCTGACGGCATCATAACCCTTGGCTCCGATTAGACGTTTGGCAGTTAGCAGCAGAGAAGTGACCAGTTCTTTGCTGCGAACCTGCGTTGGGGCGCGTCGCTTACATATCATGATACGGATGGACTGCTTTTCCTGAGTATTGACATATGATACATGAATACCAATAATGTGAACAATGTTCATATTGTTGGGTGATCACCCAATTGCGGTAGTTATATACCTCTATGAACACTTGTCCGCGCATTCCCCTTGCTAGGTGAGTTCCGAACCAGCATTGCACCAGCAGGGGGGTCAAGCGGACGGTTTTGAATATGCAGCTTAATGTTAAAAACTGCGTGCGAACTAGATTTGTTATTGCTTCCATGCTTGCGCCCTAAATAATTGC